>CANJPN010000265.1 GCA_947475855.1 Bradyrhizobiaceae bacterium | reverse complement strand
TCCTCGACGGGACGGATCTGCTCGCTGACGGCATCAAGCCGATACCGCACGATCCGCAATGGGAAGGCTGGCCTGACGTCGCGCTTACCCTGCGACCGGGCTCGTCGGTCTATCTCACTCCCCACATGGCGATACCGGCAGAGATCGTTCGGTTTGCCGGCGAGCCCGTCGCTGTTGTCATCGCAGACACGGTTGAAGCCGCCATCGAAGCTGCCGGCCTCGTCGAGGTCGACTACGAGCCGTTGCCCGCCGTCGCCCGTGCCGCAGACGCGGTCGAACCAGGGGCGCCCCTCGTCTGGGCGGTCTGCACCGACAACACCCCACTTGACGCGGAGGTCGGCAATCCCGACGCAACCAATGCGGCATTCGCCCGCGCGGCTCATACGGTGCGACTGGAGACGTGGGTGCAGCGCGTGACCGGCAGCCCGATGGAGCCGCGTGCTGCGATCGGCGACTTTCATGCGCCAACTGGCTGCTACACGTTGCAGGCAGGCAGCGGCGGCGGAATGATCAAGGAGCAGAGAATTCTGGCCGGACTGCTTGGCGTCTCGACCGACAAGTGCCGCTGCTATGCTGGCGACATGGGCGGGAATTTTGGCACACGGAATACATTCTATCCAGAGTATGGCGTGTTGCCGTGGGCGGCGCGACGGCTCGGCCGGCCGGTCAGATGGGTCGGTGATCGCACGGAGTGCTTCCTCTCCGACTACCAGGGTCGCGATCTCCACGTCGAGGCGGAGCTGGCACTTGCCGCTGACGGCACCTTCCTGGCCGTCCGGGGCTCCAACATAAGCAATATCGGCGCCTATACCGCGCATTTCACGCCGCTGCGCAAAGGGCTCGCGATCATGTCCGGCGTCTACCGGATTCCCGCCGTGCACTTCCGTGGCCGTGCCGTGATGACCCACACCCCGCCGACCACACCGTATCGCAGTGCCGGCCGGCCCGAAGCGATCTACGTGATCGAGCGCCTGATCGATCTGGCTGCAGATCAGCACGGCTTCGATCCCGTTGAGCTTCGGCGGCGCAATCTGATTGCCCCCTCTCAGTTTCCATTCACCAATGCAGTAGGCATCACCTACGACAACGGCGAGTACGAAAAGGGCATGGATGCTGCCCTCCGGTTGTCTGACTGGAGCGGATTTCCCGCACGTCGCGCTGCGGCAAGAGAACGAGGAATCTACCGCGGCATTGGTTTGGCCAACTACATCGAGGGTGCCGGCGGCGCACCGCGAGAACGCGCGGAAATCACGGTCTCCCCATCAGGCAATGTGGAGCTGGTGCTCGGTACGATGAACAGCGGCCAGGGCCACGAGACGAGCTTCGCCCAGCTCATCGAGGAATGGCTGGGTCTGCCCTTCGAGTCTGTTTCCTTTGTCGCGCACGATACGGAACGTGTCAGCGCTGGCGGCGGCTCGCACTCCGGCCGCTCGATGCGCATCGCAAGTCTCGCGATCGGCAAGGCAAGTGATCAGATCGTCGAGAAAGGCAAGCGGATCGCAGCCCACATGCTCGATTCGTCTCCCGGCCAGATCGAGTTCGCGCGCGGCATCTTCAGGGCGATCGACAGCGGACGCGAGATCGGCATCATCGACATCGCAAGAGCCGCAACGACGCTCAACTCACTGCCCGGTGAACTCCAAGAACCATTGGTCGGGATTGGCGATGTCAATATCAGGGAAGGCGCATATCCATCCGGCACGCACATCTGCGAGGTCGAGGTCGATGTCGACACCGGCGAGGTCCGCATCGTGCGCTGGTCTGGCGTCGATGATGTCGGGCTCGCCGTCAATCCCCTGATCTTGCATGGGCAAACTCACGGCGCCGTAGCTCAAGGCGCCGGGCAGGCGCTGCTGGAATGCTGTCACTACGATCCGGCAACCGCGCAGCTTCTGTCGGCATCATTCATGGATTATGCGATGCCGCGCGCGGATACGCTTCCCTGGATCGACTGCGAACTGATCGAGGTTCCGGCCACCAGTCACCGCTACGGCATCCGGCCGGGGGGCGAAGGCGGCACCACGCCCGCTCTCGGCGCAGTCATCAATGCGATCGTCGATGCGTTGTCAGAGCTGGGCGTACGTCACGTGGAGATGCCGGCGACGCCCGAGCGTGTGTGGCGCGCGATCCATGCCGCTCGACGTTCGCCAACGGGCTAGAACTGGCGAGGTCGCTTTCGCGGCCCAGCCGAGCGAAAATGACCATCAGTTTGCGTTCAGGCTGGCCGGCAGCGCGAAGGCTGAACACCCGCATATTCTCACATGCCGCTACAAGCTCGAGCCTACCACTCTTGCGGCGCGTCACGTGGCATGTGAAGTACGCTACGAACCGATACAAGCACCACCCGGAGGAGCCCACTTGGCCCGCGTGCCGTTCATCGATCCCGCCGGCCATCCCGAGCTGGCGCCACTGGTCGCTCGCATCTCCGGCGCCCGGCGCGGCCGCCTGATCAACGTCTACCGCGCATTGCTCAACAGCCCCCCCCTTGCCGAGACCTGGTTCGAGCACCTCAATGCCGTGCGCTGGAAGACCACACTCTCCGGCCGCCTCCGCGAAATCGTCATCATCCGCATCGGCCACCTCGGTAAGGTGCCCTATATAATCAAACAACACGTCCCCAAACTCGCCGAGGCCGAAGGACTGACCGCAGCCGAATGCGCAGCCCTCGTGGACTGGCAACCGAGTGCCGAATTCGACGAAATCGAGCGCACGGTCCTGGCCTACACCGACGCCGTCACGCGCGACCTCGCCGCAGATGACGCTACGTTCGACGCCGTCGCGCGCCACTTCGACGACACGGCCATCGTCGAGCTGACCGTTCTTATAGGCACTTACAACATGCACGCCCGCGTCATGAATGCGCTGCAGCTCGATCTCGAGCAGGATTGAGCGGCAACGATGAGCAAATCCGACACCAGCGAGCGCCCCTTGATCGTCGTCGAGGACGATCCTTGGTTGCGCCTCCTCCCCGTCATGCTCGATCCCGCCACCGCACCCGCCATCGTTGAGGGGTTCACCGACTTCATGGCGCACGACGAGCCGGACTTCCCCGGCTGGTGCGACCGCCTGCGTGCGGACATTCCGAACGTCTGGCCCGCGCGCGTGAAGATCGTCGAGACCGAAGCGGAATTCCACGCGGCTTTGCCGGAGGCCTCGGTCGCAGTCGTCGAATCGATGCCGTTCGGCACGCGCGAACTCGCCATCGCCCCCCGTCTCGTCTGCGTCCAGAAATACGGCGCGCTCCCCCGCAACATTGACGTCGCGGCTTGCGCTGAGCGTGGCGTGAAAGTGCTCACGATCAGGCGCCGCGCGAACCTCGCATGCGCGGAACACGCGTTCGCATTGATCCTCGCACTCGCACGTAAGATCCACGCTTACGGCAACGTCCTCAGCCCCGCCGCGATGCAGGCCCGCGGACACGAGCTGCGCCCGTTCCAACGCGCATTCACACCAAACGGGAACTGGGGCCGAGTGAAGGGCCTCGTCTCGCTGCACGGCTCGACGATCGGTATCATAGGAATGGGCGAAATCGGTCGCGAGATCGCGCTTCGCGCACGCGCATTCGAAATGAAGGTGGTCTACCATCAGCGCACAAGGTTGGCGGACGCTGAAGAAGCATCGCTCGGCGCGGCCTATCGCTCTCTCGATGACTTGCTCACCGAAAGCGACTGGATCATTCCCCAACTCCCGTCTTCGCCGCAGACGCGTCACTTGCTCAATGCTGAGCGTCTCGCGCACATCAAGCCAGGCGCCGCAATCGTCAACGTCTCCCGTCCCGATGTCATGGATCGCGATGCGCTGATCGCAGCGCTGCGCTCGGGCAAACTCGGCGGCCTCGGCCTGGACCCGCCCTACGAATCACTCGGCCGCGAGAACGACGAGTTGATCGCACTCCCCAACGTCATCGTCACCCCTCACTTTGCCGGCTCACCACGCTTAAATGGACTAGACGACTTCGACGAGATGATCCGCGGCATCGCACGGGAGATGAGATCGTGAAGCGACATCTGCAGACCGCAGCATTGGCCATTTCAGCGGCCCTGACCGCAGCCGTGTCGGCCATGGCGCAGAGCGCCGCCCCCGCGGCACAATGGCCCGAACGCTCCGTCCGTCTCGTCGTACCGTTTCCCGCCGGCAGCGCGACGGACGTCATCGTCCGCATCATCGAAACAAATCTCACGCCGCAATTGGGCCAGCCCGTCGTAGTCGACAACCGTTCTGGTGCCAGCGGTGCGATTGGCGTCGATGCTGTCGCCAAGGCACAGCCTGACGGCTACCTTGTTGGCCTGATCACTGTCAGCACCCACGCCGTCGCCGCCGGCCTCGGCAAGAAGCTGCCGTACGATCCGATTGCCGATCAGACGCCCGTTGGAATGATCGGCAGCACACCATACGTCCTCGTCACTTATCCCGGCCTTGGCCTTCGCAACCTCGGCGAACTCGTGGCCCTCGCCAAGGCCAAGCCCGGAACGCTCAATTACGGCTCGGCTGGTCCGGCCAGCATGGCCCATCTCGCAGCAGCACTCCTCGGTGTCGAAGCAGGCATCGACATCGTCCACGTCCCCTATCGCAGCAGCGTGCACGCAGTGACCGACATCATGGCTGGGCGCGTGCAGATGCAGTTCGCGACCATCCCACCGAGCGCGGAGCTGATAGCGACGAACAAGCTGACGGCCCTCGCGGTATCGAGCAGGAACCGCTCACCGACATTGCCTGCCGTTCCGACCGTCGCCGAGCAGGGCATTCCCGGCTTCGAAGCGAGCTTGTGGATGGCGCTGGTGATGCCGCCGAAGACGGCCCCGGCGATCGCACGCCGCTTCAACGAGGCCCTCAACAATGTTCTCGCCGACGGCAAGATGCGCGACGCACTTCTCGTGCAAGGCTTGGAGCCAGAGCCCGGTCCTCCAGAAATGGTCACCGAACGCATTCGCTCCGACAGCGAGAAATGGCGCACCGTCATCGCCAAGGCCGGCATCAAAGCCGACTGATCGAACGAACCCTCATACCCTTGCACACCGCCATGATTTCGTCTCTGCTTCGCGCGGTGCAAGAACTCCCAATTCTTTAGGCCCTTTCGTTCCACGAACCTCGAAGGAACCGAGACTATGAGAGACCAGTTCCGTCTCGCCATGCGCCTCGCAGCCCACTTGGCAATATCCGCATCCTGCCTGGCGTTGACGGTAAACATGTCAGCGGCACAAGGCTGGCCCACCCGCACCGTCAAACTCGTCACGCCACAGCCCGCTGGGACCGCCATCGACACGGGCTTTCGCATGTTCGCCGACCGCCTCGCGAAGAAATGGGGACACAGTGTCATCGTCGAAAACCGCCCGGGCGGTGATGGCATTCCAGCAACCGCCGCATTCGTAGCGGCACGCGACGACCACGCACTCTACGGTTCGCCCGGCTACCCATTTACGATCGCGCCGTCCGTGCTCGACAAACTTCCCTACGATCCGCAGAACGACGTGACACCGGTTTCTCTCATGCTGGACACACCGCTGATGGTGTCGGCCAACGCGGCACTCGGGCTCAATTCGCTCGCCGACCTGGAGAAGCTGGCGAAGAATCAGCCGGGTAAGCTCAACTGGGCTTCCACCGCCGGCCTGCCGAACTTCGCCTTCAACTACTTCCTGAAGACCACCGGCGCGGACATGGCCTACGTACCCTATCGCGATGCCGCATCGGCCCTGAACGACGTCGGCGAAGGCCGCATCCAGATCTATGTTACTTCTTACGGCACCGTCTTGCCGGTGCTGCAAACCGGCAAGCTAAAGGTCCTTGCCATGCTCGGTGGCACTCGCATCCCCATCGCCCCCGACATCCCCACAAGCTCCGAAGCTGGTTATCCGAAAGTCCGCGCCGATGGCTTCGCTGGTATTTTCGGCGTGAAGGGAATGGTGAGCGAACTTCGCGACCGCATCGCTGCCGACATCAAGGCAGTCGCAGGCGAAACGGAAGTCCGCGAGGTACTCGCCCGCTCCGCGATTGTGCCGCGCGGCCTTCCCACCGCTGAATTCCAGCAGATCCTTGACCACCAGCGCACCCACGTCACCGAGATGCTTGCCGCCCTAGGTCTCGGCAGAAAGCCGGCACCATAAGCAAAAGCCGCGGTCCCATGAGGACCGCGGCTCAATTGCTTCGGCTGTAGGAACCGGATTACGCCCGCTTAGATCAATTCGCCGGAAACGGCACCCAGGTCGAACGACCGCTGACAGCCGCCTGCTTGGTGCCGGCTGCTTTCTGCGACGTCTTGGGAACAAGTGCCTTCGCAGTACCCTGCTTCACGCTGGATACCCGCGTCGCAGTCGCTGCCGGGGACGCTGCCTCTGCCGAAGCATTCGTCGAAGCATTCGTCGTTGCAGCCACCCCACCAACCGACGCGGGCTTTGTCGCCTGCGCCGCCGCCACCGCAGCAGCCGTCGTCACGGCTGCCGCTGCGATCTCAGGCATCGCCACCTTGCGACCAGACGCAACCGTCGCTGCTTCCGCGGACCTTTCTGCCGCGATCGCAGCCGCCGGTATAATCCCCGGTCCATCATAGTTGAGCGAGAGATCGCCCGTGAGATCGGTCAGCAACCAACCACCGTCCTTCGATAGCTCGAATGAAACGGGTGCCGCAGCCGTCAGCCGCGAGGATATCGAGAGTTTGTCGTCCAGCCGACGCTGGAGCATGCCATTGGTCCGCGGCAGCATATCATCGGCATCGCGCGCGACATCGATCCGGAACACTGCCGCAAGCTTGCCTGTAAAGGGATCGTTGGCAAGCCGCGGGGCGCTCGACGCGAATTTCGGGGTCGAAGCATCTCGCTGTGGTGCCGGCGCTAGACTGATATCGGCAAGCGTCACCACCTGCTTCTCCACGTCGAGCACAGGACGCCCGAGCAGATGTGCCTTGCCCAGATACGTCTGTCCTTCGAACCGGCTAGCCGCGATATCCAATTCGACACCGACCTGTCGCAATGATGGATAGATCCGCGCACGCTTTACGTCGACTTTTACCGGCGGACCGAACCTGTCAGGCCGCGTCTCCAGCGAGCCTACCTTCACGAAGGCCCCATCAAGCCCCGGCTGCAATGCCGCCAGCGACACAGGAGCCGCCACGCGGACCACCGCCCCCCCGGCAGTGTTCACCTGCCCATGAACAACCCCACGCCGCGATGCCATACGCTCGCCCGCCTCGATCGAGAGCCGCGCCGCAATCGGAATACGCACGGTAGAACCGCTCTCTGTTGTAACGATGTCGCCATTGCCGGCTACCTCCGGTACAGCCTTGAGCCAGTTGCCTCCCCCCAGATCGATCGACTGGGACAAGGCGTTCCAGCCTTTCTCAGTTGCGGCCGACACCGGCAGCGCACCCAGTACGGCGCGCAATTCATCCTGGATCGACAGCGCCAACGGACGCAACCGCGTCTCGACGAGACGTGCCACCCGCACATTTGAACTGGCGCTGACATCGGCAGCCGTTTCATCGACGCGCGTCACCTCCACCGGCAACCCGCCGCCAACTTGCACCTTGAAGGCAAAGCCGACCGACATTTCAAAACTCGACTTGTCCGAGCCCTGAACCGAGTCGACCTTCAGCGGCAGGCGAACCCTGACCGCCCCACCCGAAGCGGTCGCTTCGGCACGTCCTGCCAAGGAAACGTTCCCATCGAGCCGCAAGGTTGCACAATCCCCCGGCGGCGGCCGCTTGCCACAAGCCGCATCCGCAGTGTCGAACCCCATCGCGAGACGCTGCACAAATGCAGCCTCCGCGCGCCGGGCAACCCTTTGCAGATCGACAGACATCGTCACATGCGCCGTCGAGACGGCCGGACGAAATTCGAGGACCGGTAGTGCGGCTGGCCCAGGGCGAGTGAATTCGATCTCCGTAGGCGCCATCATGCCGAACAAGGCGTAACCGCCGACAGCCCCCGCCCCAATCAACAGCAATCCCATCCGACGATCGAGCACCACCAGAGCCTCCGGCATTCGGAACATTTGGATAAAGTGGAACGCGCCATGGCGCGCACCTGCGAATCAATTACCGACACAATATAATACATCATTTAGCAAACGATTCACTAATTCCGCGTCTGGCGGGGTCGAGATTTTCTCTTCTCCTCTCACGATGACACTTCGGCACCATACCTATCCCCTTGCCTCAGCCCCCTCAGATCCAACGCAATTGCGTGCGACATGAGAGCCAACCGGGAGTTGGTCGATGAC
>CANJPN010000264.1 GCA_947475855.1 Bradyrhizobiaceae bacterium | reverse complement strand
CGCGCCGCTACATGAGCCTGGAAACGATGGCCGGCTTCTGCGATGATGCCACCGTCAGGCCGCCGGCAATCCCGGCCGCCTGACAATCCGAGCCGCGGCGCTCCGGATCATGCCTGTGGGCTTACACCACGTGTTGGGGCACTACCGGGTTGCATCCCAGGCTTGCATCCCGGACAACCTCCATGCGAAGCAGCATTGCCCCCATGAACAACCACACATGATCTCACCCACCGCCTTCGCCATCCTCGGGATATCGATCGTCGCGACCTCATTACTTTCCGGCATCTTCGGAATGGCAGGCGGATTGATCCTGCTCGGCGTATGCTTGGCGCTACTCGATGTCGCGCCCGCGATGGTGTTGCATGCCGCGACCCAGTTTGCTGCGAACGGATGGCGGGCGACACTGTGGCGGCAAAACGTCGTGTGGCCGATTTTGTTGCGCTACACCGCCGCTACGCTCGTGGTCTATATCGTCATGCGCTGGTTCGCGTTCTTGCCCAACAAGGCGGTGATTTACATCCTCCTCGGCGCGATGCCCTTTGCTACCGACTTCCTGCCGGAGAAATGGACGCCGAATATCCAGCGGTCGGGAGCTCCCTTCCTCTGTGGCGCGATTGTCGCTCTGCTCCAGATCATCGCGGGTGTCGGCGGGAACATCGTCGACTTGTTTTTCCAGAACTCCAAGCTCGATCGCCGCCAGATCGTCGCGACCAAGTCGGCAACGCAGGCGGTCGGGCATTCCATGCGCGTGTTCTATTTTGGCTCGTTCGCCGAGGCGATGGCGACACCGATCCCGGCGTGGGTATTCGTCGCCGCGATCATATTGGCGATGACCGGCACGACATTGGCCGGCAGCGCACTGAATCGAATGAGCGAGTCCGATTTCAGGCGCTACAGCCGTCGTCTGATACAATCCGTGGCGCTCGTATTCATCGCCCGAGGCGTCTGGCTGATCGCTTTGGGCTGAGCCCGCGTCGCGCTTACTTTTTGCGGAACTGATCGAGCGAGAACACCTTGGCGCCGCCGCCTTCTTTGGCTGGGGTTTCTCCAGAACCAGAAGCCGCCGCATTCGGCACCGCAACCGGGCGTGGCGCGAACACTGTGGGGGCGGGCGGCGGTGGCACTGGCGCGGGCTCGGCCTCGGTTGCCGCTGGTTCAGCAGCAGGCTCGAGGCGTGGTTTGCCGCCGGCATTGTTGTTGCCGCTACCGCTGCCGTTACGATTGCGTCGCCGGTCTGCACCCTGGCGTGACCCATCGGAGCCAGGCCGACGGCGACCACCAGAGCCTTCGGACGCATCGTCGCCGTTGGCAGCTTCGCCGAATTGCAGGGTGAACCGCACGCTCGGGTCGAAGAAGACCCGCAAGGCTTCGAACGGAATGTAAAGACGCTCGGGAATGCCGTCGAAGGTCAACTTCACCTCGAAGGCTTCCTCGGTCACAGCGAGGTCCCAGAAACGGTGCTGCAGGACGATCATCATCTCGTCCGGATATTTTTCCTTCAGCCGCCGGGACATCGAGACGCCGGGAGCCTGGGTATTGAATGCGATGTAAAAATGGTGCTCACCCGGCAGACCGCCCTTCGCGATCACCTGGTTGAGAACCATGCGCACGACGCCGCGCAGTGCAGCCTGCGTGAGCGCGTCATAGTCGATCGAGCTTCCGGCGTTCATACGGACCCGTTTGTTGGCCGTCAGGTCATCGTTCCCCCGGCTGCATTCCGCTGCCGGATCTAGGGTTTCGGCTCGACATCCGCTCACGTCACCTAAAACATGAAGCGCAACCGCAAGACGATTCCCAGACACGGAGTATATGGACACGCGCGCAGGATTGCAAAGACAAGCGCAAGACTTTTGCCGCGTCATCCTTGCCGCATAATTGAATCAGAAGGTCACGAACTGCGCGAAGTGATCGCTGATTGTCCGTCGCAACAGAGCGCCATATGCGGCATGCGCAGCATTGCCCACGGCGATTCGTCCGAATTCTGGCTGCCTTTGTGAATTCATAGGCTGCATCGCGATCGGCATCGACACGGGCGTCAGTTGCGAGCCACGACCGGCTTGCAGCGTCGTCAACAGCCCGTGCAACTCGCCGGTGATCGTCGGCCGCCCGAAGATCGCAAGCCGGTGCTGGCCGTGCCTGTTGGTGACGAGATAGATGTGGCCGGATTGATGGGGAACGGCGACATCGCCGAACTGCGTGAAGTCGCTGTCCGAGCGCTCCGCCTCGCGGAAAGTCAGTACCGAACGCTCGGCATTCCACGAAATGTTGGTGCGATAGGCATAGATCGCGCCGCTGCCGCTGAACGAGGGCCGCACGGTAAGATAGGCGCCTTCGAGCCAGGCGACTGCGGGCCGTCCATAGCCGCCCAGTTCGTCCGGCGCGAAGCCGGCCGTCATGATGGAAGGCGGCTTTTCGGAAGACGGATCTTCACGCAGTCGGACCTGCAGAGCGTCCTCCAGTCGCACGATCGTGGTGAGCGTCATTGCACGCCGCCCGCTGAGGATCTTTTCCACCGTCGATAGGCTGAGCTTGGCCGCCGCTGCGAGCGAGGCTCGCGACATCCGCCGCCGCGCGAGTTCTTCGAGCACCCGAGATGCGACGCGGCTGTGGTCGGCGTCTGCCGGTGCTGAGCCTGCCGGTCGAGAAATGGACATTGAAACCTCCGAGCGACGCAGCCCGCACAAAACCGCACGCGACATCACTTATCTGCTTCGATTGCCGGCCGACAAGGCGAAGTATAGGGCTCGATCGCGGAAAATGCCGGTCATTGGCGGCGGCCTCGGTCTTCGAACAGCGGCATCGTGGAACTCCAGCGAACAGCAGGGGCGCCAGGCGTATTCAGATGAGTGGGCACGTTGGGAAAGTCGCGAAGAAGGTGTCGTTCGACGACACAGCTTCCAGTCGTGACGAGCACGTTCCGCATCTGAAGGCGACAGCAGGCTCGCCCTATTTTCCTGGCCGCGTCTATCTCGGCCGCTTCCGGATAGAAGGAAGGGCGCGCGGCCAAGCTATCGCTTTTGCGCCGGCCGGCGAGGCGGACGAGCCGCCGCTGATCAGTGGCGAATGTCCCTGAAGGCCTCCGCGCCACATCGGTGGGTAACGGGGATAACTCTCACTGCCGCCACATCGCTTCCTTGCTCCCGCCATGCTCCCTGACTAGCTTGACGTTCATCCAGCCGCTTAACAGTAACGGCTGGCTGTCACACGATCTCTGGTTCCGTTCAGTCAAGTTTTGGAGTGCGTTATCTCTCCCCGTGAGACAGCTTCAAGTAGCGGGAGAATAGCATCCAATGACCACGCTTCAAAACTCGACGCAGCAGCAGCTTCGCCAGCTCATCGAACAGATCGAGCGGCTCGAGGAAGAGAAGAAAGGCCTTGCCGAGGACGTGCGAGACAAGTTCTTGGAAGCCAAGGCCATGGGCTTCGACGTCAAGATCCTTCGCCAGGTAATCCGCCTGCGCAAGCAGAGCAAGACGGATCGCGACGAGCAACAGGCCGTTCTCGAAACGTATCTGCATGCCCTCGGCATGCTGAACGACGAGCCCCAGCAAACCGCAATGGCTGCTGAGTAAGTCTTCCACGCTTTTCCGAACACCGGCCAGCAAGAAGCGCCCTTCCGGGCTGGCCAGTCACCGGCGAGACGGCATCTTTCACACATTCCGCAAGGCCGGCTATTCCGAATGCCGGTTGCGCGGTCGTGTAGAATGCTGTCCGCCGGTCTTCAATTCATGCGTCCTCGTTTTGCCGTACTCGCGCGCCATAAGCCGCGAGTAGATCGCAATCGGGCGCCTTTTCATGGCAGTGCCGCGCTTTGTCCGCCGCTACCGCAGTTCCAACTTTGCCGGCGCGGTAGCGGTAGCCGGGTTGCTCGGTGCTGTGACGATGCCAGCCCTCGGCCAGACGCGCGACGGTTACCATCGCAACGGACCAGCCGACCGGATGCCGCTGGGTGGCCCGCCCGTGGTACAAGCAGTCCCGGAAGAAATGTCATCGACAGATCGCGCAACAGTTCGTGCGGATTCCGCTGCCGCGCGATTGCTGGGCACCGCTCGTCAGGATCTGGCTCAAGGCCAAACTGAGATCGCCCAACGGGTGCTTGAACAGCTTGTCGCCCGATACCCCGATAGCTTGTCGGCCGCCGACGCAAGGCGTGAACTCTATCTGATCTATACGGCCAATCGGGGAATGGCTCCCCCAACCCCGGCCACCAGATCTACTTTCGACGCGCAAGCGGCGGACCAGCCAACGGACCCGATCGCCACTCGCCCGTCCGTATCTGAGTGGCGCACCAGCGTCATACGGTTCGCGCGGCCGCAGGAAGAGTTGCGCAATGGCATCGGTGACCGAGTATTCTTCAGCGCAGGCAGCGCCGATCTCGGCAGCCGGGCCAGAGCTGTGATTGCCGCGCAAGCCGAATGGTTGCGGCGTCGTTCCGATCTCGACATCGTGGTCGAGGGCCATGCCGATGATGCATCCGCCGGTGCCGATGACGAGCAGCTCTCCGCGAGCCGCGCGATCGCTGTCCGCGACCGACTGGCAGCCGAAGGCGTCGCTCCCGCGCGCATCCGCGTCGTGCCACAAGGCGCCCGTGATCCGATCGCAACCTGCGACGATGCAATGTGCGCAGCCCAGAACCGGCGAGCCCTGGTCCAGGTTGAGTTGCCGCGGTCACAGGAGCCCGGCAATTCATTCGGGGCGGTGGGGCATGACGCCTCGAACGGGGGGCGTCCTCGTTGACAAAGCGCCTCGAACCGACCAAGCGTGCAACTCGTCAAGGAAGCCTTCCTTGATCGAACAGCGGTGGCGCGCGCAGGAGAGAGACTCGAGCATGCGAGCATCGTTTCGCAACGGGTCGGGCCGATACCTTTCGACGATGGCGCTCGCGGCGGCAGCCTTCGCGTTGGGCTTCGTCGGCGCCGATATGGCCATCGCCCAGCAGCAGGGCGCGCCCAATTGGCAAACAAGTCCACCGCCACAGCAGCAGACGCGACCAGCCCAGGCGCCCCAGCAGCAACAGCAGCCGGCGCGTCCGAAGCAGCCATCCAAGCAATCCGAAACCGCCGCGCCTGGTGCCGGCGGCTCTGAGGGGGCGCTACGCCAGCGCGTAGAGCAGCTCGAAGAACAGCTCGTAGACCTTCAGGTGGTCGTCGGCACGGTCGAATCACTGGCGCGTGCGGGCGGTGCGTCGAGCGCATCCAGCGCCTATCGCGGAGGAGCGCCGGTTGCGTCTGGCGGTGGCTCTGACGCCGGCCGGGTAGCGGCGCTCGAAACCCAGGTTCAGGCGCTGACATTACAGCTCGAGCAGATGTCCCAGCAGATCCGGCAGCTCCAGAGCGGCGCGCCTCGTGGTCCGTCCGGCCCCGCCCCTCGCGTCGGCGCGAATGCTGGCGGCTTCGGCGCGACGACCGTAACGACCGCCGACGACCCGATCGCCAATATCATCAACGCCCCAGAACAGCGGGGCGCACCTGCGCGCGGCGCGCAAGTCGCGATGAGCTCGCCCGATGGCCGCCAGCAGTACGACGCGGCCTACAGCCAGCTTTTGCAACAGAACTATCCGGCGGCCGAGGTCGGCTTCTCCGAGTTCCTGCAGCGGTTTCCCAATGACGAGTTGACGCCCAACGCACAGTTCTGGTTGGGAGAAACCCATTTCGTCCGCGGCCAGTGGGACAGCGCGGCGGCGGCCTTCCTCAAGGTCGCACAGAGCCATCCGCGCAGCGACAAGGCGCCCGATAGTCTCGCCAAGTTTGCCATGTCGATGGAGCGTAAGGGCAACAAGCCGGCCGCGTGCCGCGCGCTGCAGGAGTTGAATGCGCGCTATCCCAATCCGCCGGCCCACGTCAGAAGCTGGGAAACGGCGGAGCGGCGGCGTGCGGGATGCACCTGACAAGCGGCTGAATCGCAAGCGACAACCGCATGCGGCGGGTGACTGCACCGGCCTCAGTGACCAGCACTTGGTTGCACTTGGCGATTGCGCATTCGAAGGTCTCGGCGCGGCTGTTATCGCCGTCTCCGGCGGTGCCGACAGTATGTTCCTGCTGGCCTTGGCGCAGCGCTGGCGCGATGACCGGGGCCGGCACGATTTCCAGATCCACGTCGCTTCGGTGGATCACGGGTTGCGCGCCGCTTCCGCCGACGAGGCCAAGTGGGTCGCGACCCAAGCTCGCAGCTTCGGCTTTCCAGCTCACATCCTCGAATGGTCGGGAGGCAAGCCTGCAACCGCGATCCAGACTGCGGCGCGGGCCGCACGTTACGATCTGCTGGCCGGCTTGATCGAGCGACTGCGCTTGCCACGTCCCACCGGCCTCCTGGTGGGCCATCACCTCGGCGATCAGGCCGAGACTTTCTTGATGCGGCTGGCACGGGGCAGTGGCATCGATGGCCTCGCAGCTATGCCGGTCGAACGCAGCCTGGGGCGTGATCCCGAGGTCCTCTTGCGGCGTCCGTTGCTGGGACATGACAAGACGACGCTCACCGCCACGCTGTCTCGCATCGGCGTCAAGTGGATGGAGGATCCGAGCAATGCGAACTCCGCCTACGAACGTGTTCGCTACCGTAACGCGCTGGGGGTGCTCGAAGACCTCGGCGTGGGCGCACGCGCCGTCGCAAAATCGAGCCGTCGGCTGGCGCGTGCACGTTTCGCCTTGGAGCAAGCGACCCGGGAACTAGCCAGGCAGGCTCTCGACACCCACGCCGGTGCTTTTGCCGAGATCGAGCCCACGGTATTCGACGCCGCCCCGGAAGAAATCCGCCTGCGGTTGATGCAACACGTGATCGAGAGCTTCGGCGCCCGAACTGAGCCCGTTCGAATGGTCAAGCTCGAGGAACTCGTCGAGCGGCTGGCTTCGGGAAAGCCTTTGGCGGGCACGCTCGGCGGCTGTCATGTCGAGCGGCGGGATCGGGCAATCATCGCGACGCGCGAGCCGGGGCGCAATGGTCTGCCGGTCGTGCTCCTTCAGCCCGGTGTTGAGTTGTTATGGGACAATCGCTTTCGCGTCGCGTGCGCACGGAGCCATGCCGGGGCCGTCGAAGTGCGGGCGCTTTCGCTCTCCGAGATCAAGCACTTACAAGATGAGGCTACAGCGCCGGCAGCCGCGAGGATCTCGATTCCGCGCCGAGCCATGTTGACCTTGCCGTCTTTCTGGCAGCACGGAAGGCTCCTGGCCGCCCCGCATCCCTCCTTCGGTCTAGCCGGGGACGGCAGCTTTGAAATCGAATTTATTACTTCCAGACCAATCACTTGAGTGCTTGCGCCAGGAATGGCTTCTCGGCTGTCGTGCCGGCTGGGCGGGCGCAAGCCGCCATGGCCGGGCAAGGTGGCAAGTAACCTCGGCCAAGCAACTTGGCAAAGGCCCCTCGTGCGCCTATCTTAACTGTCATGTAGTTAGAATGCTCGCAAGATCGAGCGGACGGCAGCCGGCTAAACCCTCGGTGTGATGTTTTCGGCGTTCCTATTGGGCGCGCCCGAAGTACTTCACTCAATGGTTCGGTCGAGAGTGGTCCTGGCCTTGCAATACTGACCCTGGCACTTGTTCCGCCCGAGCAAGCATGCCTCTACAATCGTACTGGGCTCTAAAGGTCTCGTGATGCAATCCAATTTCCGGAATTTGGCCGTCTGGGTCGTGATCGCGCTGCTTCTGGTGGCGCTGTTCAACCTCTTCCAGAATCCGAACCAGAGCCGGAAGGGGCAAGTCATCCCCTATTCGGAGTTCATCTCGGCAGTCGAGGGCCGGACGGTCCAGGAACTAACGATCCAAGGCAATCGGATCGAAGGAACGTTCCGCGACAACACGAACGCTTTCAGGACCCATGCGCCGAACAATGACCCGGGTCTCGTCGACCGTCTCCGCGCGAGCGGCGTGAAGTTCACGGTGCGCCCGACCGAGGATGAAGTTCCTTCGTTCCTCAGCGTACTGGTCAATTGGTTCCCCATGCTGCTTCTGATCGCGGTCTGGGTGTTCTTCATGCGCCAGATGCAGGCAGGCTCCGGCCGTGCCATGGGCTTCGGCAAATCGAAGGCCAAGCTTCTGACGGAACGCCATGGACGCGTCACCTTCGAGGACGTGGCCGGCGTCGACGAAGCCAAGGTCGACTTGCAGGAGATCGTGGAGTTCCTTCGCGATCCCCAGAAGTTTCAACGCCTTGGCGGCCGAATCCCGCGTGGCTGCCTACTGGTCGGTCCTCCCGGTACCGGTAAGACGCTGATTGCGCGTGCCGTCGCCGGCGAGGCGAACGTGCCGTT
>CANJPN010000263.1 GCA_947475855.1 Bradyrhizobiaceae bacterium | reverse complement strand
GTCGGTCGTCTTCGGCCACGTCATCACGTCGGACTTCATGCGGATCGCGAAATAGCCGTCGTTGGCGCCTTCCATCGAGCCCCAGCGGAAATAGCCATCCGGGATGGCGCACGGCATGTACATGTCGATCCGTGGACGGTGGATCGCCCCACCGGTAGGGATCTTCTTGAACGCCTCCTCCTGGACTCGGATGCAATCGGCCATCGTCAGAACTTTGGCCACGGTATCGTTGTCGATGACGAGCATCGGCGTCCCTCCCTCTCCCACGAAGTCTCTTTACTTCTCGTCGACCGTGATGCCGGTCTCACGAATGAGCTTGCCCCACCGCTCGATTTCCTCGCCCAGCAGCTTCGTCAGATACTCCGGCGACCGCTGCTCCGGCGGCACGATGTCGAGACCGAAGCTCTCCATTTTGGAAGCCGTATCGGGACGCGCCAGCATCGTCTGCAATGCGGCGTGAACCTTCATGACGATCGGCTTCGGCGTCCCCTTGGGGAAGAAGAATCCGTTCCACACCGTCGCCTCGACACCGGCGACACCCTGCTCTGCCGTTGTCGGAATGTCCGGAATGATCGACAGCCGCTTGGGCGCCATGACGGCAAGGCCCTTCACCTGCCCCGACTTCGCACGCGCCGCACCCGTCTGGATCGTATCGCACATGTAGTCGATGCGCCCCGCCAGCAGATCCTGCAGCACCGCCCCCGCGCCGCGATAGGGAATGTGCTCGATCTTCAGTCCGAGCACGTGGTTCAAGAGCGCGCACGGAAGGTGCGTACCGGAACCAACGCCGGCCGAGCCGTACTGCATCTTGGCCTGGTTGGCCTTCGCGTAGGTGACGAACTCCTTGAGGTCCTTCACCGGCAGGTCTTTGCGGCCGAGTAGAATTCGCGGCGATTCCGTCACCAAACCGATCGGCTCGAAGTCCTTCACAGAGTCGAACGGCTGCTTCTTGTAGAGCGTCTGGCTGTAGGCATGCGTGCCGGAATTGCCGATAAGCATCATGTAGCCGTCGGGACGCGCATTCGCGACCTTCGCGCTGCCGATGGTGCCTGCCGCACCGCCGACGTTCTCCACCACTACGATCTGGCCCAGGATCTCCCCAAGCACCTGCGCTTGCAGGCGCGCGCTCGCATCGATTCCACCGCCCGATGCGAACGGCACGACCAGCGTGATCGCCCGGTTCGGATAGTCTTGCGCCACTGCCCCCGTCGCCACGAAAGCCGTAAACGCCAAAGGGCGGAACACAGCCCGCAGAAAGCTCGAAAATCTGATGGCCATCACTCGACTCCATTGGCTGTCCCCCGCCGGGACAGGCTTCACGCTTGAGCATGCCGCGATTGAAGATCAACTGATCAGCCAGAGCAAGCACCTGGCTACGCGCAGATCAGCCGATCCATCATCAGTGAACCTGAACTACTGCGCCGCTTTCAATCCGAGATCGTGTATGATCGTGCGCCAGCGTTCCGTCTCTTCGGCGATGAGCTTGGCGAAATCCTGCGGCATATGCAGCACCGGATCGACGCCGATGGCTGCAAACCGCTCGAGGAAGGCCGGATCTTGTTCCGCCGCACGAATTTCACGCGACAGCAATTCGATGATCGCCACCGGTGTCTTCGCCGGGGCCACCAATCCATTCCACGTCACGACCGGCTCGGCCTTCATGAATTCGGTGATTGCAGGCACATCGGGCAAAACCTTCGTCCGCTTGACGTCGGTGAGCGCCAACGCTTTTAGAGTTCCCTTCTCGACAAAAGGCTTCAGCTCGACAGGTGACGGAGACATCATCGCGATATGGCCCGCAACGAGATCCTGGAACGCAGGTGCTATCCCCTTATAAGGAACGTGGTTCATCGTCAGCCCGGCCGTCTTGGCGAACATCGCGGCCGCCAGATGCGTCAGCGATCCGGCTCCCGCGGAACCGTAGCTCACCTGCCCGGGCTTCGACTTCACGTAGGCGATGAACTCAGGCAATGTCTTTGCCGGTATCGTTTCTCCCACCGAGATGACGAACGGGCTCGTTGCGAACAGCGAGATCGGAGCGAAATCCTTGATCGGATCGTAGCTGATCTTGTGCGTAAACGGCGCGATCGTCATCTGCGCGACCGACGCGCAGAATAACGTATAGCCGTCGGGATCGGCCCGTGCGACGCGGGTGGCCGCGATCGTCCCGGCCGCACCGAGCGCGTTCTCGACGATGAAGTTCTGCTTCAGCCTCGTCTGCAACCGCTCAGCGACCATTCTCGCCAGCACATCGCTGATGCCGCCAGCCGCGAACGGCACCACGAATGTCACAGTCCGTTCCGGCCATGTGCCCTGAGCCGCGCAGGGCATCGCAGCGGACATCAGCGCCAGCGCTGCGCCCAGAAAACACTTTCCAGATGACGCCATCACTCTCCCCAATACTGCCTTCTATTGTCGGCTATTCTGCGGAAACCGACGCATCCTTCAGGAGCTTCGTCCACCGCGTCATCTCGCGCTTCACCAGGGCATCCGATTGCGCCGCCGTAAGCCTCATCGGAATGCCCCCGGTTTTTTCGAACACGGCCGCGAAATCCGGTCGCTGGACGACTTGGTCCATGGCCGCACGCAGCTTTTCGAGAGCAGGCGCAGGCGTCGCGGCCGGAACGAACACCCCGAACCACGTCTCCATCTCGAAATCTCCGAGCCCCGCCTCGATCAGCGTCGGCACGTTGGGCATGCGTGGATGCCGCTTCGGCGTCGAAACCGCGAGCACGTTGACGCGACTATCGTCGATCAGCGGAAGCGCAGTCGATACATTGTCAAAAAACAGATCGACCCGGCCGCCCAGAATATCCTGGTAGGC
This sequence comes from Bradyrhizobiaceae bacterium, assembly GCA_947475855.1. Taxonomy (GTDB): domain Bacteria; phylum Pseudomonadota; class Alphaproteobacteria; order Rhizobiales; family Hyphomicrobiaceae; genus CAMDPA01. The sequence continues at coordinate 5,444 of CANJPN010000263.1, read as the reverse complement.
CGCCTGCGCTCCACGATAGGGAACGTGGGTCATCTTCGTGCCGGCGAGATGGGCCGCCACCGCCATCGCGATATGCTGGCCCGTACCTCGCCCGCCGGACGCGTACGTCACCTTCTCGGGATTCTCCTTGGCAAACGCGATCAGCGACTTGAAGTCGGTCTGCGGCAGATCCTTTCGCGTCGCCAGGGCATAGCCGTAGCTGACCGCCATGCCGACCACGGCGAAATCCTTGATCGGATCGTAGGGCAGCTTCGGATAGAGCCCGACGTTGAGGACGATGTTCGGCAGGCCGGCGACCAACATCGTGTAGCCGTCAGCAGCCGCTTTCGCGACGGCATCCGTGCCGACAAGCGTTCCCGTGCCCGACCTGTTCTCGACGATGACCGACTGCCCGAGAACTTGGCCGAGCTTGTCTGCCGTAACCCGGCCGACGAGATCGAAGCCGCCCCCCGGCGGTTGCGGTACGATCATCTTCAGCGACCTGTCCGGAAACGACTGGGCGAAAGCAACGTCGCCCGGCGCGCCGGCTCCAAGCAACATCGTGCAGGCGAGCAGCCCGGCGCCAAACGCTCCCCAACGCTTCATAGGTTCCCTCCAGCTCATCTCTCGTTGGCCTCGTTCCGCAATCGCGGATTGAGGCATATCAATTGATCGAAAGCTCTCACGAATCCAGCAAAGAACGACGCCGGCGACCAGGAACCCACAATCCCACATCGCCGAGATTACTCAATCCGACTCCTGGCCACCTTCTGATCAGCTCCCCTCGATCAGCTTTTCGATCGCGCGCAGCATATCCGGTGGCGTCTCGGCCACCCGCCGGATCAGATCCAGCACATCCGAAGCCCCCAGCGGGCTGATGTCGACCCCCGCTTTCTCCGCATCAATCAGAAACTGCTTGTCCTTGTGGACAGCCAGGAAGGCCGATTGCAGCGCCTTCGCCCTTTCGATCGGCACGCCAGGTGGGGCGGCAAACGGACGCGAGATCTTGTAAGGTACCTCGATTGCCTCGATGAGCCGGCGCTCGCGCTCGCCTTTGGCCAGCTCCTGCGCGATGGGAACATCAGGATAATCGGGATGCCGCGCGTTGCGCCCGAACGCGACCAGAACGCGCATGGGACCATCAGGAAGAAGCCAGTCCGCTTTGTTGGCTCTGACAGCCGACAAACCAACGCCCCGCCCGTCGACCTCTCCACGGTCCATCGCAAGGAAAAGTTGGCTGCTATCTGTGTACCCGCTGATCGCCTTGACGTTGAGCCCCATCAGTTCGCGCATCACGTGCGGAATCGCATCGCTCGATGCCCCCTCGGACGTGCTGCCGATCATCAGCGGCGCGCCGCCGGGTACCCGCAATGCCTCTAAAGTATTGACCGCCGCCGCTTTCCGGACGAGCAACACGTAAGCATCGTTGATGAAGCTCGTCGAAGAACCCAGCCACGTGAAATGCAGCGGGTCGAATTTCACGTTCTGCTTGTTGCCGATCAGGCCGACGAGCGGCATATTGCGCGCAAAGATACCGAAAACGGAACCGTCTTTCGGCGCTATACGATAGATGTAGTTCGTGGCGACGAGACTGCCCGCGCCAGGCATGTTTTGCACGACCACCGCCGGTTGTCCGGGCATCAAACGGCCGATATGCTTTGCAACGAGCCTTCCGTAGACGTCATAGCCGCCGCCCGGCCCGTAACCGACGATCAAGCTGATCTGCTTGCCCTTGTAGAAGCCCGTAGCCTCCTGCGCCGCTACACCCACCCCACCCGCGACACTACAGGCGATCGCAAGGATAGCGCCGGGTAAGACTCCCCAGGCGGTTGACGAAATTGCACTGATCATGGCGCGTGCGATGGCTGCCGCCTCGGTGTTGGACGTTTCGACCAAAGTCTATGCTGCACGCTGCACTTACAGCAACCCCTCTCTATCCCAAGCCGACCATTAATGTCTCTCTGGTTGACCTTTGCCCAAGTGGAAGGCAATCCGCCCAATCTTTGCACGTGCGAAGGACTTTCAGCGGCTTTGGAAACATGCAAGAAGTCCAGTGCAACGAAGCGCGTGATAGACCCGCTTGGGTGGCGGGCGGCGCGCTCATCCGTCAAGGGAGTTGTTCAAGATGAGCCTCAAAATCAATCGGCTGACTGCGGCATTCGTTAGCGTCGCGACTGGCCTCGCAGCGACCGCAGCCGCGGCCCAGGGTACCGACGTCAAGTTTACACTCGATTGGAAGTTCGAAGGCCCGGCGGCTCCATTCCTCGTCGCGATCGACAAGGGATACTTCAAGGCCGAAGGCCTCAACGTCACCATCGACACCGGTAACGGTTCCCGCGATACGATCACCCGCATCGCATCCGGCACCTATCAGATGGGCTTCGGCGATCTCAACGCCCTCATCGAGTTCGCCGACGACAAGAAGGACGCCGGCCTCAAGGCCGTCATGATGATCTACGAACGCCCGCCGTTCGCAGTGATCGGCCGCAAGAGCCTTGGCGTCACGACCGATCCCAAGACCCTCGAAGGAAAGACGCTCGGCGCACCGCAGGCAGACGGCGCCTTCGGCCAGTGGCCTGTGTTCCACAAGGTCGCAAAGATCGACACGTCGGGCATCAAGCTCGAAAACGTCGGCTTCCCGGTCCGCGAGCCGATGCTCGCACAGGGCAAGGTCCAGGCGATCTTCGGCTTCTCGTTCTCGTCCGTGTTGAACTTGAAGTCCCAGGGTGTTCCCGCCGACGACATCTCTCTCATCTTGATGGCCGAGAACGGCCTCGATCTCTACGGCAACTCGATCTTCGTCAGCAATGAGTTCGCCGCCAAGAACCCGAACGCAGTGAAGGGCTTCCTAAAGGCCGTCGGCAAAGGCATGCAGGACACTGCAACCGACCCGGCGGCGGCTGTCGATTCCGTCCTCAAGCGTAACTCGGTCGTCACCAAGGCCGTCGAACTCGAGCGCCTGCAGATGGCTCTGGCTCAGAACTTCATCACGCCTGCCGTCAAGAAGAACGGGTTCGGTGGCGTAGAAGCCGACAAGCTGGCCCGCAACATTCAGGTTCAAAAGGAAGCCCGTAACCTGAAGAACCCGCCGGCACCTGACGCTGTGTTCGATGGCTCGTTCTTGGCCCCGGCCGCCGAGCGTATGATCAAGTAACGGACTACCCTCTCCCGGCACCGTGCTCGGAGAGGGTATTAGGGCAAGAAGCTACCACAATAGAAAGATTGAAATGGCTGGGGGATTTGTCGAAGTTTCAAACGTCAGCCTGACCTACGGCGGCGCGGGGGGAACACTCGCCGTCGATGGTCTGGACATGACGGTCGAGGAAGGCCAGTTCGCCGCCGTCGTCGGGCCGTCCGGCTGCGGCAAGTCGACGTTGATGAAGCTGGCAACCGGCCTCGTCCGGCCGACGAAGGGCACAGTACAGGTGGCCGGAAAGCCTGTTACGGGCCCGGTATCGATGGCCGGCATGGCCTTCCAGAACCCCTCGATGCTGCCCTGGCGCACCACGCTCAAGAACGTGATGCTGCCCCTCGAAATTGTACAACCCCATCGCTCCAAGCTCTCCCGCGAGCGCGCCGCCTACACCCAACAAGCCGAGGATCTACTGTCCGTCGTCGGCCTGAAGGGGTTCGGCAACAAGTTCCCCTGGCAGCTTTCCGGCGGCATGCAGCAGCGCTCCAACCTGTGCCGCGCTCTCATTCACGATCCCAAGCTTTTGATGCTCGACGAGCCCTTCGGCGCTCTCGATGCCTTCACCCGTGAAGAATTGTGGCAGGTCATGCGTGACCTGCACCAGAAGAAGCGGATGACCGTGATCCTCGTCACTCACGACCTGCGTGAAGCCGTGTTCCTCGCCGACCGCATCTTTGTCATGAGTGCACGCCCGGGCAAAATCGTGGTGACTCGTGACATCGAGTTCCCCCGCCCGCGTCCGATCGAACTCACCTACAAGCAGGAGTTCAACGCGATCGTGCAGGAGCTGCGCAGTCACATTGCCGAGGCGAGGGCCGCAGCATGAGCTCTTCATCCCCCACCAAAGGCTACGACTGGACCGCCATCGCTCCCTGGCTTTATGCGTTCGTCATGTTCGCGGTCTGGGAAGGTGCGGTCTGGATCTTCAAGATCGCACCTTTCGTACTCCCCGCTCCAAGCAAGATCCTGGAGGCGACGATCCAGTTTTGGCCGGCCATCTGGATGAACTCGATCCAGACGATGTGGACGACCATGCTCGGCTTCATCATGGCAATTATCGGCGGCCTGCTTCTGGGCATCCTCGTCGGCTGGTCGCGCACGATCTACGCGGGCCTCTATCCCCTGATGGTCGGCTTCAACGCCGTGCCGAAGGTAGCGGTCATCCCCGTGCTCATCATGTGGTTCGGCATCGGCTCCATCCCGGCCGTGCTAACGGCCTTCCTGATTGCGTTCTTCCCTATCGTCGTGAACGTCTCGACCGGCCTCGCCACCATCGAGCCCGAACTCGAGGACGTTCTGCGCGCACTCGGTGCCAGCAAGATGGACATCATGTTGAAGGTCGGCATACCCCGTGCGTTGCCCTACTTCTTCGGTTCTCTGAAAGTCGCCGTCACGCTCGCTTTCATCGGCTCGGTCATGTCGGAAACGATCGGCGCGAACTCCGGCCTGGGCCACACCATGCTGGCCGCTCAGTCCCAGTTCAACATGCCGCTCGTGTTCGCCGTCCTTCTCGCCCTCGCCGTGCTCGGCATCGTCATGTACGTGCTGATGGCCTGGCTCGAGATGCGGATGACCGGATGGGCCCACCGCTCGTCGATGGGGCAGTGACACAGCCCGAAAGTTGACAAGCCCAGCCTGATGCGGTCATCACGGCAGCCAATGCTGCCGGAGACCGTCTTTATGCTTTCCACCCACCGCGCTCTGTTGCTTGCCGCAATGGCGTTGTTGTTACCCGGCATAGCCTCTGCTCAAGCAGTATTTCCCGATCGTCCCATCCGCCTCATCGTGCCATTCGCGGCAGGCGGCGGGGTAGACGTGATTGGCCGTATCATTGGCCGCGCGCTGTCAGAGAACATCGGCGTCGGTGTGGTGGTTGAAAATCGTGGCGGCGCTGGCGGAATCAACGGCATGGATGCCGTCGCCAAGGCAGCACCCGACGGGTACACCTTGCTCGCATCACACAGCGGTTTCACCGCCATGCCGGGGCTCTATGCAAAGTTGCCGTTTGATCCAATCAAGGATTTCGACGGCGTTGTGACAGCCACCTCGGGCGCATACGTTTTGGCAGTGGCCAACCGCATGCCGTTCAAATCGGTGGCCGAGATCGTCTCCGAAGCCAAGGCCAACCCCGGCAAACTCAATTACGGCTCTGCCGGCATAGGCTCGACAGTTCACCTTGCCGGCGAGTTCTTCAAAAGCATCACAGGTACAGACATCCTGCACGTCCCTTATAAGGGAACCGGGCCAGCTCTGAACGATCTCGTCGGCGGGC
>CANJPN010000262.1 GCA_947475855.1 Bradyrhizobiaceae bacterium | reverse complement strand
TCGTCAATACCTCTTTCAACGTCCGCGGAGAGCCCATCGTGCACACCCCAGAGGATGCATTCAGATGCTTCATGGGCTGCGAGATGGAAACGCTCGTCGTCGGAAACTGCGTGCTGTCGAAACCCGACCAGGACCCCGCACTCAAGCTCGACTACAAGGACAAGTTCGATCTGGATTGACGATCGCAGAGATTGCAACGCACGCGCGCTGCGGCCAGCGAGTGTGCAGACACTTCTTCAGCAAGGCCTCATGCGGATCGAAACTTGAACGTGGTCTTGGCCACCACTTCAAGGCGTTGTGATCGCAGCCTTTGCACGTTCGATCAGATGCTTCGACGTTCGCGGTTTCGACAAACAAAAAGCGCCAGCCAGAAGAGACCATGTTTCCGTTCGGCTGTTTCAGCCGACCGCTGCACCTTTTTGCAAGAGAGCCTTGTCTAACCGCCCTTGCAGTTCCGCGCGCTCCTCGGGCGTCCATTTGCGGAAGCCTTCGCCCGCGGTGGCACCGGTTTTTCCGGCAGCGACGAGATCCACGAGCAGTTTCTGCGGTGCCTTGCTGCAATCGAGGTCGGCGAGGATCACCTTGTGGATGTCGAGCGTGAGGTTGAGGCCGACGAGATCGGACTGCTCCAACGTGCCCATGATGCCGAGGCGGGCGCCAAAACTATTGCGGATCACGAAGTCGACGGTCTCCGCATCGCAAACGCCGCTCTGAACAAGTGCGATCGCCTCCCGCTTCAGCGCATGTTGCAGCCGGTTGCCGATGAAGCCGGGCACGTCGCGTTTGACGTGAACGGGCTGTTGGCCGATCTCGCGCATCAGCGTCATCGTGCTGGCGATGGCTTTTTCGCTGGTGTGGGGAGTTTCCACCACTTCGACGAGGCGCACCGCATAGGGTGGGTTCCAATAGTGCGTGCCGACAACGCGGCCGCGATGCCTGGTGCGCGCGCCGATTTCGGTCACGGGAATGACAGAGGTGTTGGTGGCGAGGATCGTGTCGGGCCCACACACGGCGTCGAGGCGGTTGAATATTTCCTGCTTGAGCTCGAGCTTTTCGGGGGCGGCTTCGGTAATGAAGGTGCAGGCGGCGAGGTCGGCGGTGATCTCGTGCAGGACGCGCACGTGGCCGGCGACGCTCGTGTCCTGGCCGCGTGCCTTAGCGATATCGGCCAGGCGTTTCGGAATGGTATCGCGCACCGCTTCTGTCGGCTCGACCAGCAGCACACTATGGCCGGCGCTCGCGAAAATCTGCGCGATTGCCGCGCCCATGCGCCCGCCGCCGATGATGCCGACTGTCGTCCTGTTCGTCATGAGCAGCATCCATTCTAGACGTAGGGTGCATCAACGCATCGCGTCGGAACGTTTTCTGGAGCGACATGACATTGGCGCGTATCGTACGGGGCTGCGGTGGAGACGGTGCAATATGCTTCGCTATTGCACCCTGCGAATTACCCCGCCGTGTAGCCGCCATCGACGTACATGATCTGTCCCGTGCAGAAATCTGACGCCGGCGATAGCAGGTAAAGCGCCATGCCCATCAGATCCTCTACTTCGCCAAGGCGGCCCAACGGAATGCGGCCGAGCGAGCGCTTTGCGGTGGCCTGCCCAACCTCGTCGTCGCCAAACATCCAGGCCGTCAGCTTGGATCGGAACACCGTCGGCGCGATCGCATTGACAGTGATGCCGTGTTTCGCCCATTCGGTCGCGAGCACGCGCGTGAGTGCGTCAGTCGCTCCCTTGGACGTGCAATAGCCAGTGTAGCCCGAGATGTTTCCATGTCGGCCACGCACCGACGACATCAGTACGACCTTGCCTTTGATTTTGTGCTCGATCCAGTAGGTGCCGACCACCTTGGCCATATACCAGGGGCCTTTGACGTTGGCGTCCATCACGGCTTGCCAATCATCCTCGGCGAGATCCTGGATGAAACCGGCCTTGTTATAGCCGGAGCCGACGACGAGCTGGTCGACGCGGCCATACGTCTTCAAAGCGAGTTCCAACATCGCTTTGGCGTCTTCCAGACTGTCCGGGCGCTTCGCAATCGTCACGACTTCTGCACCCAAGGATTTTGCTTCCTTGGCGACCTCGTCGAGTTCGGACTGCGTGCCACTCGCGAGCGTCAGTTTCACGCCCGATGAAGCGAGCATCAGCGCGGTCGCGCGGCCGAAAGCGCCGGTAGCGCCGGTGATGAGAGCGGACTTTCCCTTTACATTGAACATCGACAGGGGATTGCGGAGAGGCTCGGTGATCATGGCGCGTCCTTACTTTCCTGTCTCGATCCTGAACTTCTGGTCGGGATCGACGACGGCGACCACGCGCACCACGCAGCCTTCGCCTTCATGCCAGCGCCAGGGGAACGCCATGAACGTGCAGCGCTTGCCTGTAACTAAGTCGATCTCGCCGCCGATGTTCTCGATGCCGGGAATGCCGGCGCCCATCATGATCTTGTGGGCGGGCTCCCAGTGCGGGAAGTCCTTCATGACGTCGCGGCCCGTGGCCTCCTTGTACTCGTCGAACAGATGCGGATGCGAGGGGCCGGGGCCGTGATCGACGAGCTTCGTTCCGAGCGGGTGATCCAATGCTTGAACGTCGACGCCAACCATTTTCACGCCGCGCTCGACGATCCACTCTGCCGCCTCTTTGTAGAGGCCCGGCGAGTAGGCGTAGTAGTCGTCGTTGTCGCCGAGCTTCTTGTGGCTGCCGGTGTTGATCATCAGGATGTCGCCGCGCTGAATCTTCGGCGCGGCCTTCTGGAGATCATCTGGCGTGATCACGCCCCATTTGCCTTTGGGAATCGAAACGGCAACGCCCGTGCCGAAATGGCTCCATTTATCGTAACCGGTCAACGAGATGCCGTTCTCGGTGACGTGGAGCTGGGCGTCCATGTGCGTCGAGCGATGCATGATCGCGTCGATTTCCTGTACGTAATAGCCGTCCTTCGCGTGGAACTTCGTCACGCGGAAATTGAGGTTGGGCGACGACGGCCACTGCGGCACGTTGTGGCCGTAGAAGTTGGTCAGGTCGTAGTAGGTGAGACCGTTGGCGGCTTTGATCGGCATGGCTCAGGCCCCTATCTCAATTCGGTACTCACCGCCGGGATCGAGGATCGCCATCAACCTGATAACGCAGCCGTCGCCGCCAAGCCACTTCCAGGGGTAGGCGTGGAACGTGCAGCGCTTGCCGGAGACCTGGGACACGCCGCCGCCGACGTTCTCGATGGTTGGAATACCGGCGGCCAGCAGCAAGCGATGCGCCGCATTCCACTCCGGGTGATCTTTCTTGGGGTCGCGGCCAGTCTCGGCCAAGTATTCCTTCGGCAGACGCTTCATCAGGGGGCCGTTGCGATGGGCCCCCAGTGAGGTGGCCAGTGGATGATCGATCGCAGCGGTATCGACGCCGACCATGGCAGGCGACTTCGCAACCAGCCACTCCGCAGCTTTCTTCGACAGGCCCGGGGCATGGCCGAAGTATTCCTGGCTGTCGGAATACTTCTTGTGCCAACCCGTGTTGATAATAACGATGTCGCCTTGCTGGATGGCCGGCTTGGCCTTCTCAAGGTCCTTGTCGGTGACGAGCTCCCACTTCTTCTTCGGAATATCGAGTACAACGCCGTTGCCGAAGAACCGCTCGATGCCGAGCGAGGAAATGTCGGCGCCGCCCTGGATCAGATGGATCGGCGCGTTGATATGCGTGCCGTTCTGCATGCTGATCGAAAGCTTCTGCGCCATTACGCCGTGCAGCGCATGGTTGACGACACGCTCGATCTTGACGTCGTGGTCGCCCGGCCAAACGGGAATGCCGTGTCCCCAGGCGTGGCTCAGTTCGATAAACTGCAGGCCGGTCGAAGGCTCGGCAGCAGCTTGTCCGTCATTCACTTCCATGGCGCAATTTCCCCACGCGTTGATCGGTAACGCTGCCGACTTGCCGAAAACTCCACTTTGCGGCGGGGCTTGTCAAACATCGACGTCGACGATGCTGATAAACAAGAGGCAGGCTTTGCCGCAAGTGCATTGCGGCGCCTATTGGGGCGGTTGGATGCCGAGAATGCATCCATTGCCAATTTCTTCCCCCACCCTCGCGCCAATGCACGCACAGGGCTTCTTCCGCAGCCCTTTCAGTTCTGCGTGGCTAAACACATCAGCCGCTTCTGCGACGGATTACTGTTCCGGTTACTGTTCCGGCATTCATGAGGAGGACGGATGATCCTCTGCCCGCAGCTTGAAGCGCTGGATCTTGCCCGTTGCCGTCTTCGGCAGCTCGGTTCTCACCTCCACCCAGCGCGGGTATTTCCACATGCCGGCCTTGACCTTCACGTGCTCCTTGAGCTCATCGAGCAGTTTGTCGCTGGCGACATGGCCGGCTTTCAGGATGATGAATGCCTTGGGCTTCAGGAGACCGTCGGTATCCTCCCGACCGATCACGGCAGCCTCGAGCACCGCGGGATGCGTGATGAGCGCAGACTCCACTTCGAACGGTGAAACCCAGATGCCGCTGACCTTGAACATGTCGTCGGTGCGCCCGCAGCACCAGTAGTAGCCGTCCTCGTCCACCCGGTACTTGTCGCCGGTATGCGTCCACTCGCCCGCGAAGGTGCGGCGTGAGCGCGCCCGCTGGTTCCAGTAGCCCTCCGACGCGGTTGGCCCCTTGATCACGAGTTCGCCGATCTCGCCGGGCCCCAGAACCTTGCCGTCGTCATCGACGATCTTGGCCTCGTAGTTGGGCAGGGGAACCCCGGAGGAACCATAGCGGACCTGGCCGGTTCGGTTCGAGCAAAAGATGTGCAGCATCTCCGTCGAACCGATGCCGTCGAGAATCTCGATACCGACTTTCTCCTGCCAGCGCCTCCCGACATCGTCCGGCAGCGCCTCGCCGGCCGACGAGCATATCCGCAATCGGTTCGAGCCGGCGCCCGGCCCAAGCTCGGGATGGGCCAGCAGTGCGGCGTAAAGAGTCGGTACGCAGTAGAAGACCGTGGGATTGTGCTCGCGCATAATGGAGAGCGCGACGTCGGGCGTCACCCGGTCTGGATAGAGCACCGTCGTCGCCCCCACGGCCATCGGGAAGTTCATGCCGTTGCCGAGCCCATATGCGAAGAACAGCTTGGCAACCGAATAGTTTACGTCCTCCGTGCGCATACCGAGGATGCCGAGCCCATAGCTGCGCGCGCTCCAGTAGGGGCTCGAGTGAACGTGACGGGTGCCCTTGGGATTGCCGGTAGAGCCGGAGGAGTAGAGCCAGAATGCCGTCTCGTCGGCGTTTGTGGGAGCAGCCTCGGCGTCCTCGGAGCTGCCAGCAAGCAGGTCGTCAATTGCGATGTCGCGCGGCCCCGGCCCACCGTCCGACACGATCACGTGCAAGTGCCTGCGTGCCGAGATGTCGTCGAGCACCGGGCGCGCACGGGCCAGCAAATCGCCCGAAATGACAACCGCATCGGCACGGCTGTCCTCGATCATGAACTTCCACTGCTCGAGCGTCAGAAGCGTATTGATCGGGATGGCCACGACGCCGGCCTTGATCGCGCCCCAGAACACGACCGGGAACTCGCAGGTATCGAGCATGATCATCATGATGCGCCGTTCTCGACCGATGCCGAGCCGCGGCAGTGCGTTGGTGAAGCGGTTGCTACGCGCCTGGAGCTGGCGGTAGGTCAGCGATCGCTTGGGGTCGATGAACGCCAGCTTGTCGCCACGGCCCTCCGCGACATTGCGGTCGACGAAATCGACGGCGGCGTTGTAGGCGCCGATAGGTTCCGGCCAATCTCCGAGCCCGTCGTTCATAATGTCCCTCCCTTGGTATTCGTTCTTGGCCGACCGCGTTCTATAGCCGCGCGGGCACATGTGCCTCAGCGCGACGACGGCTCGGGACGAGGAGTAATTCCGCCCCAGGCCACAATCAAGGCGCCCAGGATCTTGGCGTCAACTCAGAGTTTTAGCGACGAAGTCGGAAATCATCCGGCACATCAGCTCGGGCGCCTCCTTGTGGATCGAGTGCCCGATTCCCGGCAGCAGATGTGCCTCGACCGGGCCAGCGCATTCGCGCCGCGCGATCGTGAGCTGCTCGGGCGTGCCGTATTCGTCCTGCTCGCCCTGCAGGACCTGGACCGGCACATGGATGTTGCGCAGCAATGGTGTCGCATCGAACCACTGCTTGAACTCCGGGGAAGCGAACGCTTGGTTCCAGGTGTAGAATGCAATGTCCACGTTCGCGTGCCAGCGCGCCAGCCGGCGCTTCAGTTCGCCTTGCTCATAGGCAACCTTGCCGGCTCGCGCGCCGGCTGCCGTCACTTCTTCGACGATGAAATGGGGGGCTGTCAGCGATACCCCGCGCACCCTCTCGTCCTTGACACTGCCGGCGTAGATCGCCGCGATCGTCGCGCCGTCCGAGGCGCCGACCAGAACACCTTTGCGAAAGCCGACATGCCCGAGCACGCGCGGCAACACCTTCAGCGCCTCGTCATGCATGAAGGTAAACCGATCGGGCAGCATTGCAGGCGTGGAGGCGCCATGACCCGCGCGCGAGTAGGCGAGCACGGTGAGGCCCGTCGCCTCAGCAAGCAGAGCCGGCAGCTTGCCCCAAAGGTCGGCCGAGCCCAAGCCTTCGTGCAGCATAACGAGCATCGGCGCTTCGGTCGGCTCCGGCCCCGCCCATATTGCTTCGAGCTTCTGCTCGCCGAGATCGATGAGGCCCCGACGGATCCCGGTCGTCATGCGTGGTTTTGTCCTCGTGGCGGTACGTCCGTCTTGAGACGTAGGAATTCGCTCGCCTCCCTGCCCCAAAACCATTCCCCACGTCAACGACGCCTGCAGCGTCCGGCTTGACAAGCGATGTTCTGCATCCCTTTGAAAAGCACGAGCGCAACAGCCATGGGTCCGGAGACGACGGTGACAGCATCGGAAGCCACGATTCAGAGGCAAGGCCACCTGCCGCGTCACGCATTTACCGGAGGCGCCGTCTGACCATGTCCCTACGCTTTGGACTTCTCGGATTGTTGGCGGCCAATCCATCCTCTGGCTACGATCTCAAGCGCACCATCACGCGCTCGACGTATTACATCTGGAATGCGACCGGCCCGCAGATTTACACGACACTGCATAAGCTGCGCGAGGACGGCTACATCACCACCGAGGATCTGGCGCAGCGCGGCAAGCCCGACAAGCAGATCCACACCATCACGCCTGTGGGACGAGCCGCACTTGAAGAGTTCATGAGCGAGCCCATCCGCGCCTCGGTGACGCGGGACGAGGTTCTGCTCCGCATCTTTTTCGGCAACCTCGCGAACCCCGCTGCCATGCGGCGCGAGCTCGAGGCGTATCTCGATCGCATCCGCGAAGAGCGCGCCGCGATGGAGGGGGCCGAGGCGCGGATCACATCCAACCCCGGCACCAAGCACGAGGCGCGCCGCTACCAACTGCTCTCGCTGCGTATCAAGGTCGCGCAATACCGCGCCACCGAGGCTGAGCTGATGGCGTTCATGAGTTCCACGCCACGAAAGTGACGGCGGGAGTACAGTCTACGGGGTGCTGCTCAAGATTTTGGCCGCGTGGCGTCCCTGAAAGTGACGTTCAATCCGCCTGTGAAGCGAGGCCGGTCGGGCTGTACCGCGGAAAGCGGCTCGACCAGGCGTTGGCTGGCCAGGCTGCGCACGGTGAGTTCCTGGTATTGCCGCGTCCCGGCGCATTTCCAGTCCATCTCCGCCTGGGTAAGCTCCCGGACGACCTTCGCCGGAATACCCATTGCGAGACTGCGGGCCGCAATCACCGTGCCCTCTCGCACGAAAGACATCGCGGCAACGATCGATGACTCTCCGATCCGGGCTCGATCCATCACCACCGCGTTCATGCCGATCAGCACGTTCCGTCCGATGTGGGCGCCGTGCACCATCGAGCCGTGCCCGATGTGCCCGTCCACCTCGACTACGGTGTCACCGTCGGGAAAGCCGTGCATCACACAGGTGTCCTGGACGTTGACGCCCGCGTGCAAAATGATCCGCCCGAAGTCTCCACGCAGGCACGCGGCGGGGCCGACATAGCAGCTAGGCCCAACGATCACGTCACCGATCAGGACGGCGGTCGGATGGACGTAGGCGGTTGGATCGACGACCGGGATCAGATCTTCGATGGCATAGCAAGGCATGGCGTTCGGCCCCTTCGATCGATGATGATGATGCCAAGGGCTCAAACCATGCAATAGCCGCCGCTGATGCTGAGCGTCTGCCCGGTGATCCAGCCACTCAGCGGCGAGGCGAGCAGCACCACGGTCGGTGCGATATCCT
>CANJPN010000261.1 GCA_947475855.1 Bradyrhizobiaceae bacterium | reverse complement strand
CTAGCTCCTGCTGGAGAGGCATGTCCCGTCCGATCCGCTGGTGCTTCCTGGCAGAACCACCACATCTGAATCGCGGCGAGACGCCTCGCCTTATCCCTCCTCAGGACGAGAAATCCGGCGCGCTGGGGCTATTTTGCAAGTGGCTCAATAGAACACTCTCGGCGCTATGCCTTCCAGCCGACTCGCCATTGGTTGGGCATGTGTAGAATGATCTCGCCATAATGTGATGGGGTTGGGCGCCGACGAGAAGCTGCGTGACTTAAGGCCTACATCAGGCTGGTGCGTAGCCGGTCGAACAATACGACCACAAAATTGGCCTCTAGGGAGCGTCAGGACATGAGTTTGACAGTGGCGGCAGCCCGAGCCGGCGATCCAGAAGTGGTCCGCTTGCGCGTCGCAAAATGACCAGATGATGCGTTCTTCAGCACGCGTCCCGGCTTACCCTCAATAGTCATCATCGCGGCACTTCATCTCCGGTTAGACCAAGTTCACGGAAGTGTCGCGCAGTTCGATCAGTCAAGACAATCAGACTTCAGCTTCATCGAGGCAGAACCCCATGGGATTTGAAATGCTTTCGGCGGCCACAGAGGCCCTCGTGATCATGCTGGATCCGTACCGGCTGTTCTTCCTGTCGGCCGGCGCGGTACTCGGATTGGTGCTCGGCATCCTTCCCGGTATCGGCGGACTTGCTGGTACGGCGATGCTGCTGCCGTTCACGTTCAGCATGGACCCCTACACCGCATTCGCCTTCTTGCTGGGTCTGGGTTCTACGACGGCCACCGGCGATCCGATTCCCGCAATTCTGTTCGGTGTGCCCGGAGGAGCGGGATCAGCCGCAACGGTGCTCGACGGTTTGCCGATGGCAAAACGCGGTGAGGCCGGCCGGGCGTTGAGCGCGGCTTATCTCTCATCGATGTTCGGCGGATTGTTCGGGGCGCTGATCATGGCGGTCTCGATCCCGATCCTGCGTCCGCTCATGCTTTCTTTCGGCTCACCAGAAATGCTTGCGCTGGCCGTATTCGGCCTATCGACCGTCGCGGTGCTATCAGGCAGTGCGCCGTTGAAGGGCGTGACGATGGCATGTTTCGGCGTGATGTTGGCGATGATCGGTTCCGATCCGCAAACAGGCACGTTGCGATGGACGATGGACAGCCTCTATCTCTGGGAGGGCATGAAGCTTCTGCCGCTCGTGCTGGGCATCTTCGCGTTGCCGGAACTCGCTGAACTCGCGATCACGCGGCAAGCGATTTCGGGCGACATGAAGTACAGCGCTCGTGAGGGAATGTGGCAGGGCGCAAAGGACTGCTTCAAGCATTGGTGGCTGATCGTTCGCTGCTCGTGGATCGGGGCGGTCATCGGTGCCATTCCCGGCATGAGCGCGTCGATCATCGACTGGCTCGCCTATGCCCACGCCGTTCGTACGGAACCGGGTGCTCGCGAGACGTTCGGCAAGGGCGACGTTCGCGGCGTCATCGCGTCGGAAAGCTCAAATAACGCGAAGGAGGGTGGCGCGCTCGTGCCGACCGTCGCGTTCGGCATTCCGGGTAGCGCTTCGATGGCGATTCTGCTCGGCGCGTTCTTGATCCACGGCCTCGTGCCGGGACCGGACATGCTGACCAAGAACCTCAAGGTCACCTATTCGATGGTCTGGTCGGTGGCGCTCGCCAACGTGCTCGGCGCGGGTATGTGCTACCTGTTCTCCAGCCAGTTCGCGAAACTCGCTACATTGCGCTACACGCTGATCATGCCGAGCGTGCTGGGCATCGTGTACGTCGGCGCATTCGAGGGCAGCCGCAACTGGGGCGACCTCTATTCGCTGCTCGCGTTCGGTCTCATCGGCTGGTTCATGAAGTACTTCCGCTGGCCGCGGCCGCCCTTCATCCTCGGCTTCGTGCTGGGTGACATCCTTGAGCGTTATCTGTTCATTTCGATCGAGCGTTACGGAATTGAATGGCTGATCCCGTCATCGTGGGCCAACACGCGCATCTGGGTGATCGCACTGTTCGCGATGGCCATTCTCAGCCTTCTGCGTCCGGTTATTGCTCAGCTCAAGGCACGCAATCTGTCGAAACTTTATGGTGCGCCTAAGCTGGCCTGGTCGGATCTGTTCAATGTCTTCGTAATCCTGTGCCTGTCTTACATGGTGTGGGAGTCGATGGGCTGGAACTTCAAAGCTCGTATCGTTCCGAACATCGTTGGTAGCATCGCTATCTTCTTTGCGACCTTCGCGCTGTTCCACAACATCTTCACCCGCAATACCGAAGGGGCTGCTGCCGCCGGTTCGGCTGACGCGATCAAGCAGGACGTGGCGGGCGAAATCCATATGGATCTCGCATCCGATACGGATCACGTTCCCACGAAGCTCCTGATCATTAGAACGGTGGTCTTCTTCGGGTGGATGGTTGGGTTCATGGCCTCTATGGCCACGATCGGTCTCATTCCGACCGTGCCGCTGTTCACGGTCCTGTTCATGCGGTTCGAGGGACCAGAGCGTTGGAGCCTCGTCATTCCCTACGCATTCTTCATGACGGCGTTCGTTTACGTGATGTTCGATCAGATGCTCACGATCCCCTGGCCGCCAACGTTGATGGGTGGCTGGTTCCCAGGTCTCAAGGGCGTCATCCCTTCGATGTGATGGGGCTGGTTGCTGAAATTAAGCGGGCGGGACCAGCGATGGTCCCGCCCGAACTAATTGTGTGAAGCGACTTGGATGTCGGGTTAGGGCGCGCCGGCGCGCCTAATCCAAACTGCGAAGGAGCGCCGCGATCTTGTCGCGGATCTGCGCGATGTCGCTTTCGGTTGCTATCAGCGGTGGCGCGGTGACGATCGTATCGGTGGCGAGGCGGATGTATAGGTCGTGATCGAAGAAGGCGCGCTCGAGGGCGTCGTAGCCGCGGGCGCCGACCTTGCCTGGCACACTGTCGAGATCGATGCCGCACATCATGCCGATAGGTCTGATGTCGGCTACGTGGGGCATGCCCTTGAGGCTCATCATCGCGTCGGCGAACGGCTTTTCGAGGGTACGTGCCCGCTCGAACAGGCCCTCCTCCTTATAAACGTGCAAGGTGGCAAGACCGGCAGCCACTGCAAGCGGATGGCCGGAGTAAGTGAAGCCGTGAAACAACTCCACGGCGTAGTCCGGGCCTGACATGTGAGCGTCGTAGATCCCTTTGCGGACCATGATGCCAGACATCGGTACCGAGCCGTTGGTGACGCCTTTGGCGAAGGTGATCATGTCGGGCACGACGCCGAAGCGTTCGGCAGAGAACGCGCCGCCGATCCGACCGAAGCCGGTGATGACCTCGTCGAAAATCAGCAGGATGCCGTGTTGCTCCGTAATCTCGCGCAGGCGTTTCAGGTAGCCTTTGGGCGGGGGAATGCAGCCTGTCGAGCCTTGCACGGGCTCGACGATGACAGCGGCGATAGTGGACGCGTCGTGGAGGCCTATCAGGCGCAGGAGCTCTTCGGCCGTTTCGGCGCCCCAATCGGGCTCACCGATGGAATAGGCCTGCTTGGAGCGATTGTAGGTGGTTTGAAGGTGGTCGACGCCCATCAGCATGTTGCCGAAGGCCTTGCGGTTGTTGACCATGCCGCCGACCGATATGCCGCCAAAGCAGACGCCGTGATAGCCGCGCTCGCGTCCGATAAAGCGTGTTCGGGCGCCTTGGCCTTGGATCTTGTGGTAGCTCAGCGCGACCTTCATCGCGGTATCGACGGCTTCGCTGCCAGAGTTGGCGAACAGCACGTAGTCGAGGTCACCCGGCGCCATAAGGGCGAGTTGGTTGGATAGCTCGAATACCTGGGGTGTAGCGAACTGGAAGGCGGGTGAGTAGTCGAGGCGGCCGGCGGCTTCCTGGATCGCCTTGACAATCGGTTCGCGGCAATGGCCGGCATTGACGCAGTAAAGGCCCGAAGTCGCATCCAACACCTTGCGGCCTTCGGGGGTGATGAAGTGCATATCCTTGGCGCCCGAGATGAGACGTGGACGCTTTTTGAACGAGCGATTTGCAGTGAAAGGCAACCAATAGGATTCGAGCTCGTTGGGCTTGCCGGTTTGTGGCGGGGTATCCAGGGGGGGCATGGCAAGTCTCCATTGCTGTTGGCGAGGCTCTCGCAGCACAATCCGAATGGACAACTTATCGGGACGGGAGACCCTGCGATAGACGGTGTCGCGTGAGGACGGAAGTTGCGGTCCGGGGCCTGTAATTTGCTTAGGCTGCGGCGACATGGCCGGAAATGTTTCAGGAGCTTGACGTGTGGGTTGAAAGCAGGCACTGAGCGCGCCGTGGAGAGGTGGCCGAGTGGCTGAAGGTACCTGACTCGAAATCAGGCGTGTTCGTAAGGGCACCGTGGGTTCGAATCCCACCCTCTCCGCCATGCCTTATTGAAAATGCTGTGTTTTATCGGTTCTTTTGGGTGCCCGGGATCTTGCGGCGTCCGAGGGGATGCGGTTCTTAGCTTTGCTACCTCGCGTCTCACACCGATCGTGGGAAAGATCGCCAGGCAGGAGGGAGCTTGTGCTCGAGGTTTGTCAGGCCGGCCATCAGTCGCGTCGGCACCATCGAGGATGCGGCAGACTAGGCTCGAGGCCTTGGCCTCTTCGGCGAACGCGCCGATCAACTCACGGGCAACGAGGCCGTCCCCTGGCGGGTTGATGTCACCGGTCGAGGTATCGGCATATCGGGACGAGATTCGGCATGTAACGGCGTCGCGTTGCGAATAGGGCTTTGTGCATCGAACGATCGTGGCTGGCCGCGGAGAATGGGGGCGAGCCACGTTTCGAGCGAAATCCGGTACTAACCGCCGACGCCGATCAGGCCCTGACGCCGCTCTTTGCAGGTCCCGCTGGGAGGTCCCGTTTGCGGACATTGGGCGCCAGGAGATCGGCGGCGTTTTTGCGCGTCGCCGACCACGTTCTTCTGCTGGGGCATCGCGTTCGCGATCAAGCGGCGGTCCGGCCGATCCAATCAGACGCCCACCCGGAACGGAGCCATTCAGTCCCCGCTACCGTTTTTTGCTTCCCAATTGCTCGCGGAATGCGCGCGTAATTTCCGAGCCGGTCGCACGCCACACTTTAGGGTGCTTACAGATGTAGGCGAGTGCTTCGTCGAACGCGTCGATGCGATGTGGAACGCCGGTGAGATAGGGATGGATGGCGATGCACATCACCATCCCCGTCTCGGCCCCCTCTCGATACAAGACGTCGAACTGCCGGCAGATCATCTCTTTGAATTCGAGGGCCGTACGGCTGTGCTTCTCGAAGGCGGGCTTGTCGTTGATCTCGTGGCTGTATGGCATTGCCACGATGGTCTTGCCGCCATCGAGATCCATCACGTACGGCTGGTCGTCGTTGGTCCAGTCGGACACGTATTCGCATCCATTTGCCGCCAGAAGGTCGAGCGTCTCCCACGTCTCCTGAAGGCCTGAGCCAAGCCAACCGACCGGACGCTTGCCGGCCGCCTTCTCGATGGTCGCGAGCGTGTCGCGGATAATATTCGGCTCCTCTCCGGGTGCCGCCTCGTTGAGCCGCCGCGTGTTGCTTTGATTATGGCCCTTCCATTCCCAACCGAGCTTGTTGCCCTCGGCAATGATCTCGGGATGATGAGCGCAGAGGTCCGAGTTGAGTGCGACCGTGCCGCGGATTCCGTGCTTTGCAAGTACGCGCATCAACCGGAAGACGCCGACCCGATTGCCGTAATCGCGCGCCGACCAAGAGGGGATATCGGGCACCGGCACACCGCTGCCGCCCGAGCCCGCCGGAACCTTCTCGTCCAGCGCGAAGAACTCGATATTGGGCACGACCCAAAGTGCCAACTGGGCGCCCCCTGGCCACACGAGACGAGGACGGCTGATGATCGGAGAATAGGGAAAGGGGCCATATGCTCGCGGCTTCATTTGATTTCTCCCTGGGAAACTCAGCCGTTCGTCCGGGTCTGGCAAGTGCGCCGACGGGTGTCAGGCGTGCTCTTCCAGCACCGACGCGCGGACGTCGTCTTCGATCAGCTTCCAGATGTGGTCGACGTACGCGACGAATTGCGGCGTACGCTTGAGACTGAGTGGACGAGGACGAGGTAGATCGATCTCCACGACCTCTTGAATGCGTCCCGGACGGCGCGCGAACACCAATACGCGATCCGAAAGGTAGACGGCCTCGTCGATCTGATGCGTGACGAAAAGGACGGTCTTTCGGCCCTCTTCCCAAATCCGCATCAACTCGGTCTGCATGATCTCGCGGGTTTGCGCATCGAGCGCGGAGAACGGCTCGTCCATCAGCAGCAGATCGGGGTCGACAGCAAGGGCACGGGCGAGGTTCACGCGCTGCCGCATGCCGCCCGACAACTGCCGTGGGTAGTACTCTTCGAAGCCGCCGAGCCCAACCAGCTTCAGCAACCGCTCTATGCGATGATGCTGTTCGGGCCCCTTCTCGCCATTGATTTCAGGGCCGATCCCGGTATTCGAGCGAACGGTGCGCCACGGCAGCAAGTTGTCCTGCTGGAACACAAATCCTCGATCCTTGCCCGGACCCGAGATCTTGCGTTCGTCGAGGCGCGCCTCGCCGGAATCGCTCTGCTCGAGGCCGCCGATGATGCGCAGGAAAGTCGTCTTGCCACAGCCCGACGGACCTACGATGGAGATGAACTCGCCTCGGCGCATATTGGTACTGACGTCCCGAAGCACCTCAAGATCGCCGAAGTACTTTGTCAAATTCGAAACGGACAGCTTGACCGGAGCAAGCTCGGAAGACTCCATCTTCAGTCTCTCCAGGGAATGAGGCGGCGTTCGAGCCAAGAGAACGAACTCGTCATGGCGATACCGGCGAAGGCCAACAAAGTCACACCGGCAAACAGCGCAGGCATGTTGAAGGTCTCGGCGGACTGGCTGATCATCTGGCCGAGGCCCGCCCGCGCACCGAACAATTCAGCGACCACCACGCCGATCAAGCCGCGTCCGATCCCGAGCTTGAAGCCTGCGAATATGAAAGGTAGCGCCGAAGGCAACGACACCTTGAGAAAGATCTGCCGACGGTTCGCGCCGAAACTTCGCACCGTCTCGATCAATTGGGGGCTCGTCGTTCGAAGACCGGCTTCGGTATTTATCACCACGGGGAAGATCACGAGCAGAGCGACTACGACGATCTTCGAAAAGATGCCAATTCCAAACCACAGGATAAAAAGCGGCGCGAGAGCGACGGTGGGCGTCGCATAGAGGCCAGCCACCCACGGATCCAGCATTTGCTTGGCGATCTTCGAGCTTGCCATCACGAGGCCAAGCGCCACGCCCAGAATACAAGCCGAGGTGTAGCCCCAGAAGAATTCGAGCGAGCTCACCCAGGCATGCTTCTGCAGCTCGCCGGAGCCCGCTAGTTCGACGAAAGCGACCGCAACCTGAGAAGGGGCCGCCAGGAACAGCTTGTTGCCGATGAGAAATCGGCTGATGATTTCCCAAATCGAGAGGCCGATGGCGACCGATGTCAAGGCCCAGCCATGGTCGGCCCAGAAGCCGGACGCCTTCTTATGGCGTTGTGTCTTATGGCGATGCGTCGCGGGTACGGACGCTTTTGCGGCGCGCGGATGCGCTTCAGTCGTCATACCCTCTCCTTTTTTATAGCACCGTCATTGTTGCGCGGGACGCGGCAAGAGAGCAAGCGCCTTGTAGGCATGGATTGCCCGCGCGTGCCCGACGATCGTGCAGAGTGATGCCCAATCGGTGGACGACTGCTCAACCTGCTGGCAGGGACAGAATGAAACGGCGTTTCGCCGCCGCTGGGCCTTTTCGCCATTACTGCGATGTGTCAGATTTCAGCAGGGCCGCGATCCAACTCGAGTGCGGTTGCCCAAAAGGAGTTCCGTGATGACGAACCGCCTTCGCGATAGTACGTTTGCAATTGCAGTGGCCGCCGCCGGGTTCGTGACGGCCTGGCTCGATGACGCGCTCGCCCAGACCAAGGTCACGACAGGTGTCGTCGCGCACGCGGCGACTCAGCTTTCCCAGTATTGGACGACGTCGTCGGGATGCGCCAAGGAGAACGGCATCGAGCTCGACATCGTAACGGCCGGCGGCGGCGGTGCGCAACAGTTGGCGGTCGGCGCATTGAATGTTGCGCAGAGCGGCTTTCCCGACTTCTTCCGCGCGATCGCGCAGGGCGCGCCGATGCGCATCTTCATCAACAACAATTCGGTACCGCCCTACTCGGTGCACGCAAAAGCCGCTCACAAGAAGATCGCCGACCTCAAGGGCAAGACGATCAGCATCGGCGGTGTGAAGGACGTCACGCTCATCTACATGCGG
>CANJPN010000260.1 GCA_947475855.1 Bradyrhizobiaceae bacterium | reverse complement strand
TGTCGCCAGGCGTCCCCTGGAACAGCGCTTCGGTGAAGATCCAGTCGTTGGGGACGGCGCAATGCCGATAGGTAAAGCCGAGGCCGGCGAGGTCGAGGACGTGGATTTTGCCCTGCCGATCGACGGCGCGGGCTTCGACGACAGTGTCCTTCGTCTCGGTGCCGTGCGCGCCGCCGTTCATGCGGAGTGCGCCGCCGACGGAACCGGGAATGCCGCGATAGAAGGCGAGGCCCGATATGCCAGCGTCGGCGGCAGCACGCGATAGCTTCACGTCCGGCACTGCGGTGCCCGCGCGGAGGCGATGGCCCGGCTCGGCCTTCACATCCGCGAAGCCGCGCGCTAGGCGAATGACGACGCCGGGCAGGCCGCCGTCGCGTACAAGCAGATTGGAGCCAAGACCGATAACGGTGACAGGGAGATCGGCTGGGGCTCGGGAGAGGAAGTATGCGAGGTCGGCTTCGTCGGCGGGGGTGAACAGGACCTGAGCCGGGCCGCCGACGCGAAACCACGTTATGTCGGCAAGCCGCTGATTTGCCAGCAGCCGGCCTTTCAGCCCGGGCATCCGCTTCTGCAGCTCAGGTACCAGATCCGGAAACATTACCGCATTCCCCCGGCGCGACGCGGTTCGTCGGCAAGCTGCTCGGGGAGGGCGTGGGCCCATTCCGTCGAGTTGCCGGCTCCGAGGCACACGACGATGTCGCCGGGTTGAGCGTAGCGGCGCACCAGCGGTGCCAGATCGGCAGGGCTGTCGATGGCGGCAACCGACGGATGGCCTTTGGCGCGGATACCGTCGGCGAGCGAGCGCTGCGAAATACCTTCAAGTGGCGGTTCGCCAGCGGAATATAGCGGAGCGACGATTACCGCGTCGGCGTCGGAGAAGCAGCCGCAGAATTCGTCGAACAGGCTCTTCACGCGCGAATAACGGTGCGGCTCGACGACGGCGAAGACGCGGCCCTTCGCGCCGGGACGTGCAGCTTTGAGGACGGCAGCGATTTCGATGGGGTGATGGCCGTAGTCGTCGTAAATGTCGACGCCGTTCCACGTGCCGGTGAGCTGAAAGCGGCGTTTGACGCCGGAAAAGCTGGCGATGCCTTCGCGGATCTTGTCGTCTGCGATGCCTGCTTCTGCGGCAACGGCGATCGCTGCCAATGCGTTCAGCGCATTGTGATGGCCGGGTATCGGGATGTGCCAGCCGGTGAGCTTGCGCGGGCCGCCGGCGACGCGGGCGCCGAGGGTCGCATCGAACACGGTGCCTTGCCCGTCGTGGCGAACCTCGTCGAGGCGCAGGTCTGCACCTTCCGACAGTCCGTAGGTGAGCAGCCGGCGGCCGTCTAGGCGGAGCTTCAGGCGATCGACCATATCTTCGACCACCGGATGATCGATGCAGGTGACAGCGAGGCCGTAGAACGGGATATTGCGGAAGAACATCTCGAATTCGCGATGCATGTTCTCGACCGTTTTGAAATAGTCGAGGTGCTCGGGATCGATGTTTGTGACGATGCCGATTTCGGTCGGCAGCTTGATGAAGGTGCCATCGGACTCGTCGGCTTCGACGACCATCCATTTGCCTTGGCCCAGCCGCGCGTTGGAGCCCCACTCATTGATGATGCCACCGGTGATGACCGTGGGGTCCAGTTCAGCTTGGCTGAAGAGGTGGGCGATGAGCGATGTCGTGGTGGTCTTGCCGTGCGTGCCGGTTACCGAGACGGTCGAATAAAGCCGCATCAGTTCGGCCAGCATTTCTGCCCGCCGGATGATCGGCAGACCTTTCTGGCGGGCAGCTTCAAGCTCGGGATTGCCGTTCTTAACCGCCGTCGAGATGACGATGTAGCGGGCGCCGACGAGGTTGATGGCGTCGTGTCCGATGAAAACGCGGATGCCTTTGCCTCGCAGTCGACGGACGTTTGCGCTGTCCTTCTGGTCGCTACCCTGGACCGTGAAGCCCTTGGCATGCAGGATCTCGGCGATCGCGCTCATGCCAATACCGCCGATCCCAAGGATGTGGATCGTGCCGATGTCGCGTGGCATTTGCATATGTTCGGTTTCCCTCGCCGTCGTGAACGGCTTGATTTAGCTTTTACGCCCCCGCGACTGCGGCCAATCTCGTCACTACGCGAGTACTCTCCAGTGCTCCCCGCCCATCATGCTTTTGCCGGCGACTTTTCAGCGAGCGAGACTACCAGATCCGCCAACCTTGCGACCGCGTCGGGACGCCCCTGCGCCTTTGCCGCAGCGGCTGCCCGTGCAAGTTCTCCCGGTGCACCCACCAGCCTGGAGATTTCGGCAGCCAATCGCGCGGGATCAAGATCCTTCTGCTCGATACACCAAGCGCCGCCCGATTCGGCAAGTGTCGTTGCATTCCGGAGCTGGTCGTTGTCAAGCGCGTGTGGCAGCGGGACAAGGATCGAAGGCCTTCCGATCACAGCCAGTTCAGCGACGCTGGACGCGCCGGCACGTGCGATGACAAGATGGGCGTCGGCGATCTGACGGGGTAAGTCGTGGAAAAAATGCGCGATTTCGGCGTGGATGCCGGCTGCCGCGTAAGCTGCCCTGGTGCGTTCGATGTCTTCCTCGCGTGCCTGCTGGACTACGATCAGTCTCGAACGGATCTCAGGCGGAAGCATGGCAAGCGCGGGGGGAACGGCGTCGGAAAAGTAACGCGCGCCCTGGCTGCCGCCGAATACAAGCAGCCGCACCTGTTCCGTCGCGCCCGGCACCCAGTAAGGGCGATTGGCGGTGTCGAGCACGACTTGCCGCACGGGATTGCCAGTGAATCTGATCTTACCTGCGATTTCCGTATCGATGTTGCCGACCTTGGCGAACGATGTAGCTATCAAGTCGACGCGCTTGGCGAGCATGCGGTTGGCGCGGCCCAAGACGGCGTTCTGTTCATGCAGCAGCGTTGGGATGCCGCGCATCTTGGCGGCGACGATGGGAGGAAAGCAGGGATAGCCGCCAAAGCCTGCAACGACGGCGGGCCTAGAACTGCCCATGAGGGCAAAGGCTTCCTTGATGCCGCGGGCCAGCGCGACCCCGGTTTTCGCCATTGCGATGGGGGATCGGCCGGCGAGTGTCGCCGAATGGATCTTGTGCACGGCGCGGGCTGGAAAGCCGGTGCCGTAGCGATCGCCCCTCATATCCGTCACGAGTTCGACGGCAATGCCGCGGCGGCCAAGTTCCTCGGCTAATGCGAACGCGGGAAACAAATGTCCACCCGTGCCACCAGCGGCCAGCATAATGAGGCGATCCGTCACTGCAGTCCCCTTCGCGTTAAACCTGCTTTTAGCTTCCGGCACGCATTCGAACAATTCCACCAATCGTCTGCCTATTCACTGTTGGGTCGCACAGTGGCGGTATCAACCGGAGAGGATGCCGCGATCCGGCTGCGGCGACGCGGCATCAGGCTCGAGACCTGGCACGTCGATGGTGCGGGGATCGGCACGCCGGCGGGTCAACGCAATCAGCATCCCGCAGGTGATCGAAACGGCGAGCATCGACGAGCCGCCGACGGAAACGAACGGCAGCGTCATGCCCTTGGCTGGCAACAGGCCGACGTTGCTGCCGAGATTGATGAGGGCTTGCAAGCCGAAGAGGAGCGCCAATGCGATTGTCGAGAGGCGGTTGAAGCCGTCCCGCGCGATTGCAGCATGCATCAGAGGCCGGATCACGACAGTCGCCAGAAGCGCGAGCAGCACGATCGCGGCTATCGCGCCGAACTCTTCGGCTACGACGGCAAAGACAAAATCCGTGTGGGCGTCAGGAAGTACCGTCTTGATCGTGCCTTCACCAGGGCCGCGGCCAAGGAGGCCGCCTTCGGCGAAGGATTGATGCGCACGGTCGATCTGGGAGTTGTCGCCGCGGACGGGTGTGATGAATTGGCTGATCCTCATGCGGACGTGCGGGTAGACGACATAGGCCGTGGCCAAGCCGGCGGCTGCGAGAGACCCAAGGCCGATCGCTGCGATGTGCGAGCGGCCGGCCAGCAGGAAAAGTGCCACCCACACGGCCGAGATCAGCATTGTCTGGCCAATGTCCGGTTGCAGCACGAGCACGCCAGCGAACAACGTAAGGAGTGCGATCGCGACATGAAAGGCCGGCATGTCGGGACGGCGCTCGCTTTCGGCGAAGGCCCATGCGGTGAGGATCGCAAAGCCCGGCTTGACGAACTCCGATGGCTGCAACGAAAAGCCTGCGATACGCGCCCACCTTCGTGCACCATTGATGTCGTCGCCCCACACAAGCACGGCGATCATGATGGCCAGCCCGCCGATATAGAGTGCCAATGCCAGCCTTCGCATGGCGCGCGGGGAAAGAAGTGAGACGGCGAGCATGAGCAGGAAGCCGACCCCGGCAAAGAGGATCTGGCGTTCGGCGAAGTAGAGCGCGGGCAGGCCTTTGCGCATCGCCACGGATGGGCTTGCCGCCAGCGACAAGACGAGGCCGACGAGGATCAGGGTGACAAGAGTTCCGAGCAGGACCCGGTCGATCGACAGCCACCAGCGGCCGAGCACACTATTGTCGGCCCGCGAGATCCGCATCAGCCGCTCCGGTTCACCAGCTCGATACCGGGCAGGTCCCCAACGAGCTTGCGGAATGCGTCGCCGCGGATTTCGAAGTTCTTGAACTGGTCGTAGGAAGCGCACGCGGGCGAAAGCAGTACGACCGGTTCGGGGCCGGTACTGGCTGCGGCATCACGTGCAGCGGTTGCGACCGCCTGATCGAGCGTGCCGCTGCGGACGATTTCTGTCTTGCCCTCGAGGGTAGCTGCAAACTCATCACTCGACGCGCCGATGAGGTACGCTTTTGTCACGCGCGGAAAGAACGGAGCGAGGCTCGTGATGCCGCCATCCTTCGGTTTCCCACCAGCGATCCAATAGATGTCCCGGTCCCAGGTCGCGAGGGCCTTCGAGGTGGAGTCCGCGTTGGTGGCCTTGCTGTCGTTGACGAATACGACTCGGCCGCAGCGGCCGATTTCCTCCATCCGGTGCGCGAGGCCGGGGAACGATGCGAAGGCAGCCTGCAGCGCGTCGCGGCGGCGCTGGGTGGCGGCCGGGTTGTGGACGACCTTGTCGCGCGGCAATTTCATCCGTGCTTCGAAGTCCGAGAAGACCTCGAACAGGCGACGCTTTAGACTGACATCGAGGCTTATGAACGGATTGAAGCGTGCCGGCCAAAGCATGCCGCCGAGCGCGCCGAGAGCAGCGGCGGCTGCGAGTGCGTTCTGGCCATTGTGCTCGCCACGGAGTGAGCGGACGGTGGCGAGGTCGACGAGATCCTCTTTCATGTCGTCGGTCTCAAACCGGACTTTCGTGCCGGCGAGGTGATAGCCCTTTTTGTAGTCCTGGCTGGTCGAGAACGTATAGCAGTAGCGGCGGCGCTCGATGCGGCCGGCGATTGCGCGGGACAGATCGTCATCGACGCCGACGCAGGACTGTTCTGCCTTGGCGACCAGGCGTTCCTTGATCGCGGCGTAGTCTTCCATCGTGCCGTGGCGATCGAGGTGGTCAGGTGTGAGGTTGAGCAGGACGCCAACGGTCGGCTTCAACGACGGGGTCAGGTCGATCTGGAACGACGACAGCTCGATTACGTAGAACGAGGCCGAATGCGGTGGATCCAGCGCGAGAATCGGCGTGCCGATATTGCCGCCCATCTGCACGTCGCGATCATCGGCCTTGAACAGATGCGCGAGCAGCGCCGTCGTCGTCGACTTGCCGTTGGTGCCGGTGATGGCGATGAAGGGGCAGAAAGGAGCCTTCTTGGCGCGCTCGCGGCAGAACAACTCGACGTCGCCGATGATGGGGACCTTGGCGGACTTGGCGAGCGCGACGGTCCAGTGCGGCTCTGGGTGCGTCAGCGGCACGCCAGGGGCGAGAACGAGGGCCGAAAACGACTTCCACTTGGCCGTTTTCAGGTCGACCAGCGGGACGCCTTCCTTGGCGGCTGCATCGCGGGCGGCCTGACCATCGTCCCAGGCGGAAACGACTGCGCCGCCGGCCATCAGCGCCTTGGCCGTGATGAGGCCGGAGCCGCCGAGGCCAAACACGGCGACCTGCTTCTTGGCGAATGTGGTGACGGGGATCATGGCGACAGCATACCGGTTGTTTGCGTGATTCGCTTCCGGGTAGCTTTCCCCGGCGTCATAACGACTGGCTCGTGCCGACCGGGTCCGAGCTGAGCGCGGGCGGCCGCTTTACGGTTCGTATATCGGAGCCGGACTTCTGGATGCGTGACACGGCGACCGAAAGGGGCTCAACGACGACCGCCATGTGGTGTGCGTTGGCGTGAAGCAGCATCATTCCGTCGATCATGATGCCGACATGGCCGGGCCAGAACACGAGGTCGCCGCGCTTCATGCCGTCCAGAGAATCCGGCACGAGCAGCGTATCGCCGACTTCGTCTGCCTGCATGTCGCTGTCGCGCGGGCATTGAAGGCCAACCGCTTCCATCGCCAGTTGGACGAGGCCTGAGCAATCGACGCCGATGCGCGTCCGGCCGCCCCATAGATAGGGGACGCCAATCAGCCGCTCCGCCACATCGACGAAATCTCGTGCGACCTTCGATTTGGCCGTCACGTGGCGCGCGATGACGTAGCCGCCGGTTGCGAGACGGCAGAAGCGGTCCTGAGTCTCCTCGATGGCCAGGGGCGTGTTGATCGACAAGTGCATCAGTGGCGGCGACTTCATGTCGGCGCTGCCGTAGAGAAACGTGCCGATCGCGGAGACCCGATGCGTCGCTGGCTGGTGATATTCGTCGAGAGCGTCGGCCGGGACATAGCCGACATAGCCGTCGCGGTCGGCTTGTAGCCAGGCCCAGCCATCCTTCTCGTCGAACACGCGAACCAATTCGCCGAAGAGCAGCTCGGTTTCAAAACCCATCGTCGCGACGGGCTGGCGCCGTAACGCAATCGTAGCCCTGCGTACGCGGCGCAAGTCGCCAACAACGAAGCGCTCGGCCTCGACCTTGCCTTGCAGTTTTTCGTCGGCGAGTTCTGGCCTATATGCGTGACGCCGCGGATCAAGGCGCTTGTTTTCCATTGCTCCCCCTGCGTCGCCTCGATCACGTGGCCGCGGTCACTTCAGGTCGATCGTGATCTCGACATTGCATTCGATACTACGCTTATCGCCCCCGATTCGCGCGCATGTGTGATTGCTCAGCTACGCGTGGTCATGCGTTCGATGACGGATAGCATTGCTCGCGCTCCCTGAGTCTCGCCGCCCTTCGGGCCGAGCGGCCGTAAAGCCTGACGCCAGCCGTATATGTCGAAGTGGGCGAAACGGCGGGCGCGCTTGACGAAGCGGCGAAGAAACAAGGCCGCTATGATCGAGCCGGCGAAAGGGCTTTCCGAAACGTTCCCCATATCGGCTACTTCACTGTCCAGGTTTTTTTCGTAGCCGGACCAGAACGGCATTCGCCACATCGGATCGCCGAGAGCGAGACCGGTAGAGGCAATCTGGCCCGCCAGCGCTTCGTCGTCGGTGTAGAATGGTGGCAAGTCGGGGCCAAGTGCGACGCGGGCGGCGCCGGTCAGTGTCGAGAAGGTGAGCAAGAGGTCGGGCGATTCCTCGTCGGCGAGGGACAGTGCATCGGAGAGCACCAGACGGCCTTCGGCATCGGTGTTGCCGATCTCGACGGTGCGGCCGTCGCGGGTCTTGATGACGTCCTGAGGGCGGAAGGCGTTGCCGGAGACGCTGTTCTCGGCGGCGGAGACGAGTACGCGCAGCCGGACGTCGAGGCCGAGGGCCATGATCATGCTGCCGAGAGCGAGGACGGTGGCGGCTCCGCCCATGTCCTTTTTCATCAGCAGCATCGCGCTGGATGGCTTGAGGTCGAGGCCGCCGGTGTCGAAGCAGATGCCTTTGCCAACGAGCGATATGCGCGGGGCGTCGGGGCGGCCACCGGGGCGCTGCCATTGGAGATCTATGAGGCGCGGCGCGCGCGGGCTGGCGCGGCCGACGGCATGGATCATGGGGAAGTTTTGCGTGAGCAGGTCGTCGCCGATGACGGAGCGTACGGTTGCGCCGTGGCGTTCGCCCAGTTTTCTCGTGGCGTCCTCTAGGTCTGCAGGGCCGAGGTCGGAGGCTGGTGTATTTATGAGGTCACGCCCGAGCCATATCGCTTCGACGATCGCCAACACTCTGGCGCGATCAATGGACTTGTCGAGCCGCAGGCAAGCCATGTCATCGCCCTTGGCGGTCGTCTTGTAGCGGCGGAACCGATATGCCCCGAGGCCCCATGCAATCGCTGCCAGCTCAGCATCTGCGCCAGCCCCATGCAGTTCGTAGGTGGCGGGA
>CANJPN010000259.1 GCA_947475855.1 Bradyrhizobiaceae bacterium | reverse complement strand
GTTCGGTACGGAAGGCGTGGAGATGGGTTTCGTTTCCCGGTGAAACCTGGAGGCAAGCGGCGTCGATTTCGACGAAGCCTTGGGCGTCGAACCAGGAGCGAATGGCGGTCTTGATTCTGTTGCGCGCGAGCAGGATCGGCCGGCGATCGGCGTGGCGCTGGTGGCTCCACCAGGGGGAGATGGGCGCGGCCAGAGGGGTGCGTGGCGGGTTCATGGAACGGGGCGTGACCCAGACATTAACGGCAGTCAAGCGGGAGAGGCTTGGCCGAAACGTCCGAACCGCGTATGAACGGCGCCAATTCGTTTCCTCAGCGGCTGTTTCCCGTGCCTGAGCCGGGGCCGCTCAACACCAAGCACTGGAGACTATCGTGGCGAAAAACATCGCGAGTTCGGTTCGCAAGGGCAACGTCATCGATCTCGATGGGAAGTTGTGCGTCGTCATGAGCGCGGAGAACATCCATCCGGGCAAGGGTACGCCAGTGACCCATCTCGTGATGCGTCGCATCGCCGACGGCGTGAAGACCGAGATGCGCTACAAGACCACCGACACGGTCGAGATGGCGTACCTCGAGAACAAGGACTACGACTATCTCTACGAAGACGAGATGGGCTTCAACTTCATGCAGCCGGAGTCTTTCGAGCAGATCTCGATCAGCAAGGACGTGATCGGGGATCAGGCGCAGTGGCTGCAGGAAGGCATGCGCTGCGACGTGCGTCTGCACGAGAACAACCCGATCTCGCTCGAGCTGCCGCCGCGGGTGACGCTGGAGATCGTGGAAGCCGATCCGGTCGTTAAGGGGCAGACGGCGTCGTCTTCGTACAAGCCGGCGAAGCTGTCGAATGGCGCCCGCGTCATGGTGCCGCCTTATATCGAGGCCGGCGTTCGCGTCGTGGTTTCGACCGAGGATGGCACGTTCCAGGAACGTGCCAAGGACTGACGCGAAAGACCGTTCTCGACATCAAACCTGCAGATCATTCTCGCATTCGAACGTTGCGGCTTCGAAACATTGCGCCCTGGCAGGCAAAGCCCTGCGCAGGGCGCACGTGCGTTATGCATCCTCTGTCGGTATGGCTCGCCACGTCGAGACTTCACAATCACGTTACACGCATTAAGATGCCCGCCGGGACCCTCAACGTGGTCTCGAAATCCGTGCCCGGTTCGACCGGGTCGATCCGGGAGGTTTTAGATGCGAACGAGATTGCTAGCTGCACTGTTATGTGTGGCTGTGCCGGGCGCGGTTTCCGCGCAGACGGCCGATGACCTCAAGAACGATCATAAGACACCAGGCGACGTGCTGGTCTACGGCATGGGCTACAACGCTCAGCGCTACAGCACGCTGACGCAGATCAACAAGCGTAACGCGTCGCGGTTGGCCCCAAAGTGGGCTTACTCGATGAATGACCAGCATGGGACAGAAGCGTTCCCCGTGGTCAAGGACGGGGTGATCTATGTCACCTCGCATAACATGACGGCTGCCGTCGACGCACTCAGCGGCAGACAACTGTGGCGGACGACACACGAGTATCCGCCTGAAGCGCTCCGCACGGTCTGCTGCGGTATCGTCAATCGCGGCGTCGCGATTTATGAAGGCAAGCTAGTGCGTCAGTTGATCGACAATCACACGATCGCTCTGGACGCCAAGACCGGCAAGGAAGTGTGGCGTACGAAGTCGCCGGGCGATGTGACGACCGCGAACGGTTACGCAATGACGTCGACGCCACTGATCGCCAATGGCGTGGCGGTTGTCGGCGTTGCGGGCGCCGAGTTCGGCCATCGCGGCTTCATCGAAGGCTACGATGTCAACACCGGCAAGCACCTGTGGCGGCACTGGAACGTACCGGCTCAGGGCGAGAAGGGCTCGGAGACCTGGCAGGGATCGACGTTTGTGACTGGCGGCGGCTCGAGCTGGGTGACGGGCTCGTATGACCCCGATCTCGATCTCGTGTTCTGGGGTACTGGCAATCCATCGCCGTGGAACCCGCGAACGCGCAAAGGCGACGCGCACTGGACCAACTCCGTTGTCGCGATCAAGCCGAAGACCGGCGAGCGCGTGTGGTTCTATCAGGCGATGCCGGAAGATCCATTCGACTACGACGGCGTTCAGCAGCCTGTAATCGCCACTTTGCCGGTCGCGGGGAAGCAGACGAAAGTCGTGATGCAGGCCAACCGCAACGGCTTCTTCTATGTGCTCGATGCGGCCACCGGCAAGTTGATCGCTGCCAACCCGTTCGGCAAGGTCAACTACGCCGACGGCGTCGACCTGAAGACCGGCCGGCCGCGCTATAATGACGTTTATCGCAAGGCTCTGGCGGGCGAGAAGGTCGAAGTCTGGCCGTCGGTCAGCGGTGTTACGAACTGGCAGAGCATGGCGTTCAGCCCGCGCACCGGTCTGGCGTATGTCAATACGCTGCACGTGGGCATGACCTACGAGGCCCTCGAGGCTCCCAAAGAGCCTTATAAGCCTGGCCAGCCGTCCGGTTCAGGTACGGTGAGGCGAACGACGGTGACCGAGGATCCGAATGTCCGCGGCTATCTCATCGCATTCGAGCCGCTGACCGGCAAGTTCCGCTGGAAGGTTGCGCAGCAGGTGCCGAGCTACGCCTCGACGATGGTGACGGCGGCCGACATCGTGTTCTCCGGCACCATGCAGGGCGCATTCGAGGCCCGCGACGCCAACACGGGCAAGCTGCTCTACAGCTTCCAGACGCCGTCAGGCATCGTCGGCCAGCCGGTGACGTTTGAGCTCAAGGGCAAGCAGTACGTCACGATCCCCTCCGGTATCGGTGGCGTCTATTCGATGCGGTCCGGCGATCCTGGCCTCGTGAACGTGCCGCAGGGCAGTACGCTGTGGACGTTCGGCCTGCAATGATGGCGTGAAACAGTTGGACGGACGCGGGCAGCCGCGTCCGTCCGCTTTTATTTGTGAACCGGGTGAGATGAGACTAGCTATACGAGCGGGACTGCTATTGGCCGGGGTTCTCGCCGTTGGGGCTGCCGTCGTTTCGCAGCAGGTGCCGCCAGCGGCGGCGCAGGCGACATGCCAGCACTTCCCCGAAGTGAAGGCGGCTATCGATAACGTGATCGACAAGGACGCGGCGTTGGGCGCGAACTTCCGCAAGCAGTTCAAGGAAGGCGCGGATTCCATCTACATCATCGAGCAGTTGGTCGATGCAGCGATGGGCAAGAAGGTCGATATCTGCCGTTATGATGTGGCGGAGTATCTTACCAAGCGCGGCTTCCCGCCGCCGCATTGATTGAATTCAGCCTGCCGAACAAGCCACCTGGCGCTGGCACACTACGCAAGGTGGATCGGGCGCCCATTGGAGAAGACGACGGCATGACGTACCGCAGTTTTTTGTCGGCCTTGGTGAGTAGCGCAAGCATTGTCTGCGCTCCCAGTTTATCTTCGGCGCAGGACACTTCGAAGCCAGACCCCGTCAAGGCGGAGGAGGGCGAGCGGATCTACGGTGACTATTGCCAGACCTGCCACGGCGATAACCTCGTCAGCAACGGGCAAACCTTCGATCTCAGGCGGTTAAAGCCCGAAGAACGCAAGCGGTTCGAGACGTCCGTGCAGAACGGCAAGGGCCAGATGCCGCCGTGGCGCGGCGTGATAGATGATGATCAGATGGACAAGATCTGGAACTTCATCATGACCAGGCGTAGCTGATTGCGTCAGCTTCGATGCCGGGCAGGACTGGCGCTACGATATGTGAGGCGTCGTCTGTAGATCCCCCTTCCGCCCCTTCGGAGCACCTCCCCCACAAGAGGGAGGAGAACCTCGTAGGTCGGCTGACCGGTTGCTGCAGCGATTGTGGTGCCCATCTTCAAACCGGCGTTCATCCTTCACGTGGCGCGGGGCAGCACACGATCGAGAAACGCGAGCGAGCGCTGCCACGCTAGTGTGGCGGCGGCGTCGTCGTAGTGGGCTTGTTCCGGATTGAAGAAGGCGTGGCCCGCGCCAGGATAGACGTGCAATTCCACGCCAGGGTTTGCCGCGCGGATGCGTTCCACATCGGCAATCGGCACGACGTGATCATTGTCGCCGTAGTGAATGATCGTTGGGCATCGCGGGTGCAAAGCGAGGTGCCGCGAAGCGACATGACTGCCATAGAAATTAACCTGGGCGCCGATACCATCGAGCGTTGCCGAGGCGAGCCACGCCGAACTGCCGCCCGTACAGAAGCCCGACACGATGATCGTGCCGCTTCCAGCAAGTGCATCGCGGCATGCGGCAATCTCGGCAGTAATGTTGGTTTCGTTCGTGGCGGCATAGCATTGGCGGCCGGCCTCGGCGCCATCGGCGGCGTAGCCGTAAACGCGGCCCGGACCGACGCGATCGAAATGTGCTGGTGCGACGGCGGAATATCCAGCTTGCGCCCACTTATCGCAGACGCCGCGGATGTGATCGGTGAGCCCGTAGATTGCATGCAGCACAATAACGCCGCCTTTCGGCCGGCTGGTCGCGGCGTTCGGGGGATCGGCACGCGCGATCTCGAAGCGATGGCCATCGGCGGCGGTGATGTGCATGGATCGGCTCATTCGGCGGCTGCCGCGCGGGGGGCGGACGGTTTGATTTTCGGCATGACCTCCTTGGCGAACAGGCTCTGCGTACGCATCGCGTGCTCGTAGGAAAGATTGCCGAAGAACATGCCGAGCGTCATGTAGTTGATGCCGAGTTCGTCGACCTGCCGCTGGATTTCCTTGGTAACGGTGTCGGGCGTGCCGATGATGATCGCGCCTTCGGCGCGCGCGTCTTCGATGCTGGCGATGGAGGCGCGTGCGGCCGGCGTCGTCGCGTGGTTCTCGCGCCAGAGCTTGGTGAGGCTTGCGTGGAACATCTCGTGGGCGGGCTTGGCGATCCGCATGGCTTCGGCTTCGGTGTCGGCGATGACGAGGTGGCGGTTGACGCCGATGGCAACCCCTTCCGCGAACGCTGAGCCGGGCACTTGTGGGCCGCCGCGCTTCGCATACGCCGCCTTGAAAGCGTCGATGTTCTTGCGGGCTACGGTGCGGGTTCCCAGCGTCATGAAGTTATACCCGCGCTCGCCTGCGAAGGTGGAACCTTCCGGGTTCGACGAGGGATACCAGATCGGCGGATGCGGCTTCTGGACCGGATGGACCTCGATAGGGACGTTCTTGTAGCTGAAGCGCTTGCCCTGGTGGTCCAGGCGCTCGGCAGACATACCCTTTTCGAGCACGTCGAGGATTTCGAGGAAGACCTCGCGGGATGTCTCGGGATCGACGTTGTGGAAGTTCAGCTCGAACGGGGACACGCCGCGGCCGACGCCGAGATCGAGACGACCGTCGCTCATGTTGTCGAGGATCGCTATTTCCTCGATCAGGCGCAGCGGCGAATAGAGCGGCAGCAGATAGCACAACGGGCCGAGCCGCATGCGCTGGGTGAGCCGTGCGACAGCGCCGAGATAGACGCCCGGCACCGGCACGAGGTTCAACGGCGTGCAGTGGTGCTCGGCGACGTGGAAAGCGTAGAAGCCCGCCTCATCGCCCGCCACGAGGAACGCCAGCCTCTCGTCGATCGCCTTGTTGAACGGGCGCTCGCCACGGTCGAAATGGTCCCAAAGGCCGAATTTCATGGATCGTATCCTCGCTGCTCGTGGCGGCGCGCTGACACGGGCCGTCCCTCGCACGAGGATGTGCACGCCTCCACGCAACTCGTCAAATGCGTGCGGTGCAAGGAGGCTGTCCTGATGAGCGATTCGCGGTAACCTCGAGGGGAGCGGTTGTCATTCGCAGGGAGGGTGCCGATGGCTGGGACCACGACGAGGCGAGGCTTTCTTGCGAATACGGGGACGGCGGGGGCTGCTGCGCTCGTTGCGGTGGGGGCAAGCTCAGAGGCGAACGCTCAAGCCGCTCGTCCCGCAGGAGTTGCCAACCGGCCAGCCGATCTCGTTCTCAGGAATGCGCGGGTGCTCACCCTCGATGCGTTGAGCACTGTCGCCGACGCAATTGCGATCGCCGGTGACCGTGTGCTGGCCGTCGGAGCAGATGCGGCGATGGCGGCTCACACCGCGCCCGGTACCCGCGTGCTCGATATGCAGAAACGTACGATTGTGCCGGGTCTGATCGACGGGCACGCCCATATGGACCGGGAAGGGCTGCGCAACATCTTCCCGTCGCTGGGCCGTGCGCGCTCGATCCGCGACATACAGGATCGGATCGCGGAGCTGGCGCGAGGCAGGAAGCCGGGTGAATGGATCGTGACGATGCCGATCGGCGATCCGCCATACTATTTCGACGTGCCCGCTATTCTCGCCGAGAAGCGTTGGCCGACACGGCAGGAGCTCGACAAGGCCGCGCCGAACAATCCCGTCTACATCCGCTCGATCTGGGGGTTCTGGCGAGGTACGCTGCCGCTTGTGTCCTGCGCGAACACCGAGGCGCTGCGGCTCGCTGGAGTTACCCGGGACACCGCCTCGCCAGTGCCTTCTCTCACCATCGAGAAGGATGCCAACGGCGACCCGACCGGTGTCTTCATCGAGCAAGAAATGCAGCCGATTGCGGAGGTCCTGTGGTTTCGCGAGGCCGCGAGGTTTTCGGCCGGAGACCGCCTGAAGGCGCTGATCGAGGGCGCAAAGCTCTATCACGCGTTCGGGACGACCAGCGTCTTCGAGGGCCACGGGATCGCCAGCGAAGTGCTGCAGATCTATCGCAAGGCGCATCGCTCGGGTGCGCTGACGATGCGTTCCACGCTGACGCTGAGCCCGGATTGGACAGCGCTGGGAGAGGCGAAGCTCGATCAATTCGTCGGCGGTTGGCTCGGCTGGCTGGGGGAGCCGGGACTTGGCGACGAAATGCTTAAGATGGGCGGTCTTTATGTACACATCGGGCGCACAGCAGCCGACAACGTGCGCGCTGCCGCCAATCCATACACGGGATGGGCCGGTTTCTACTCCAATCATGGCTTGCCGCGAGAGAAAGTGAAGGAGCTGCTCATTCAGTGTGCGGCCAACGACATCCGCCCGACGGCGATTGCCGGTGCCGGTGGTCTCGGGATGCTCGATCTCTACGAGGAGGTGGATCGCGTCGTGCCGCTCAAGGGCCGACGCTGGGTGCTGAGCCACATCTATGTCGTGTCTCCCCGTGACATCGAGCGGATCTCGAGGATGGGCTTGGTGTTGACCACGCACACCAATGCCTCGCTCTACAAGTCGCGGGAGACCCTTGCGGGAAGGCTGTCGCCGGAGCGGCATGTCGACATCACGCCGATGAAATCGTTGCAGGAGGCCGGCGTGAAGGTCGTTCTGGCGACCGACAACACGCCGATCTCGCTGTTCTATCCGGTCGCGCAGACGGTGGCGCGGAAGGACTACCAGACGAAGCGCGTCTTCGGGGCCGCGCAGTCGTTGTCTCGGATGGAGGCTTTGCGTTGCGTCACTGCCAACGGCGCCTATCTGACGTTCGATGAGAACGACAAGGGGACGCTCGAAGCCGGTAAGTTCGCTGATCTCGCGGTACTGTCGGCTGATCCTCTCACGGTCGACGAGGGCGCACTCGCCGAGCTCAAATCTCAGATGACAATGGTGGGTGGCCGCGCGGTTCACGAGGTCGGCGGTTGGCACGGGTGATGGCGGAGCGCCCAGCATGTTGCGCGAGGTCGTGACCTCGTTTCGTCGTGGCGGCTTCCTCGTGGCCGACTTTTCTGCTGATTGCCTCGGGTTGGGCGGCGGCGCATCTTGGCTTGCTAGATGTAGGAGGTATTCCCGCCATGTTCACCACGGCAATGAAATTCGGGCTCGGCGAGGACATCGAGGCGTTGCGCGACAGCGTGCATCGGTTCGCGCAGACCGAGATCGCGCCGCGTGCCGTCCAAATCGACCGCACCAACCAGTTTCCGCCGGACCTGTGGCCCAAGATGGGCGCGCTCGGCATTCTCGGCGTGACAGCCGATCCGGCCTACGGCGGCGCCGGCATGGGCTATCTCGCGCACGCCATCGCGATGGAAGAGGTGTCGCGCGCGTCGGCCTCGGTGGGTCTTTCCTATGGCGCGCATTCGAACCTGTGCGTGAACCAGATCAACCGTCACGGCACGCTCGAGCAGAAGGCGCGCTATCTGCCCAAACTGATCTCCGGCGAGCACGTCGGTGCGCTCGCGATGTCGGAGCCGGATGCCGGTTCGGACGTCGTGTCGATGAAGCTCCGCGCGGAGAAGCGTAACGACCGCTACGTGCTCAACGGCACGAAGATGTGGATCACCAACGGTCCCGACGCCGACACGCTCGTCGTCTACGCCAAGACCGACCCGAACGCAGGCCCGCGCGGTATCACGGCGTTCCTCGTCGAG
>CANJPN010000258.1 GCA_947475855.1 Bradyrhizobiaceae bacterium | reverse complement strand
TGCGGACCACCTTTTCCAGCTCGTCTGAGTTCTGCACGGTGGCCGGCCATTCCTTCTTGCGATCCCAGGGGATGCAGGCGTCGATGACCATGCGGCTGTTGAAGTTGTGGTGCGCGCCGTAGGCCATGGGATCGAGGTGCGTGGACCAGCAGCCCTTCAGGATCTCGACGTCGTCCTTTGGATCGCAGCGGGTGCAGATCGACCAGACGACCTTGTCCATATTGGCTGGGTCGATGTCGTCGTCGACGACCACGACGACGCGATTGGCATAGGCACCCGCGTGGCATTGCGAGGCGATCAGGCCCGCCTGCTTGGAATGGCCGCCGTACATCTGCTTGATCGAGATCGTCAGCCACATGCGGCTGCCGCCGGCCTCATGGCTCCAGACGCCGGTGACGCCGGGAACGCCTGCTGCCTCCAGTTCCTGCCAAACGGCGCCGGCACGCGCGGTGCCGCGATAGAACGTGTCGTCGTTGGGGGGGATGCCGGGGACGGCGCCGGTCAAAACGGGCTCGTTGCGATGCCAGAACGTCTGCACGTCGATGCGCGGCCGCATCTCGGCGCCGCCTGCATAGTAGCCGGTCCACTCGCCGAGCGGGCCTTCCATGATGAGGTCGTCCTTGTGGACGTAGCCCTCGAATGCGATCTCGGCTTCGGCGGGGACCGGCAGGCCTGTGACGGGGCCCTTGATGATGCGGATCGCCTGGCCGAGGAGGCCGCCAGCGGCGTCGAACTCGTTCTTGCCGTAGGGGATCTCGATGCCCGCGACGGCCCACAGGCTCGGATGCACGCCGACGACGACCGCGATCGGGCAGGGCTTGCCCTTGTCGTGGTACTTCCGCATGAGGATGTCGCCATGCTTGCCCTTGGAGATCATGATCGAGGCGACCTTGCGGTCGTGGACCTGCACGCGGTAGCAGCCGTAGTTGATCCAGCCGGAGTCCGGGTCCTGCATGATGACGAGGCAGCCCGTTCCCATGAAGTAGCCGCCGTCGCCTTCATGCCATCTGGGCGTTGGGATCGAGAGCAGGTTGATGTCGGCGCCCGTAAACGTATTCTCGAGCAGCGCGCCGTGGTTGACCTCCTTGGGGGGGATGGTCGGCGCGTTCTTCATGTAGTCGCGCCAGAAGCGGACGAGGTCGACCTCCTTGGTATCGCCCGGCAGGCCGAGCGATAGCGCGATGCGGCGCACGGACGTGAACAGGTTGGCGACGACGCGATTGCCCTTGGCGTAACCCGGAATGTCCTCGAACAGAACGGCAGGCCGACCCATGCCGCGCATGGCGATGTCGATGATGCCGCCGATCTCGCGCTCGCGGTCCGCGCCCTTGACGGTTACCAGCTCGCCATTGGCTTCCATCAGCCGGAGCCAGTCACGCAGGTCCTGGCTGGTATCAGTGCGGGTGAACGTGTCCATGAGGTCTCCTGGATGGGTATTCGGGGTCATCTGGATTTAGCCGGAACAATCGCATCAGCAAAGGCTTAAGGAAAGATAGTTTGCGGGGATGAGGGGCGGGATCGAGGGCGGGACAACGCCATATCGGCATGTCAATAACGACAAGCGGCTTGGCGAGCGGCGACTTTTGTGCGGAGATAGGGGCGGAGTGCGTCTTGCGCGCTGGCGCCCGCGCGCCTTTCGCCGCACATACGTTCACGCTACAAAAGTGAAACGCCGGTTCAGAATCAGGGCAGGAGGCCAGAGGAAACATCATGAGCGAACTCAGATACGAGGCGCCGGAGAGCGTCAGCGCAGCGGTTGCGCTGCTTGCCGGGGCCAAGGGCATGGCGCGGGTGCTGGCCGGCGGTACGGACGTGATCGTCCAGATGGAAACCGAGTTGATCGAGCCGGAGCTGATCGTCGACATCAAGAAGATCCCGGAGGTGCGCGGCATCTCGGCGGAGAACGGCGGGTTCCGCGTCGGCGCGGCCGCCACTGGCATGCAGATCTGCGATCACAAGGAATTCGCGCGGACCTGGCCTGGGGTGATCGAGGGTGTGAAGCTGATCGGCTCGATCCAGGTCAAGGGCCGGGCGTCCATGGGCGGCAATCTGTGCAACGCATCGCCCGGCGCCGACAGCGTACCGCCGATGTTCACGGCAGGTGCGATCGCTCGCGTGGTCGGACCCAAGGGTGTCCGCGAGGTTCCGGTCGAGCAGATCCCGACGGCGCCCGGAAAGACGTCGCTCGCCAAGGACGAGATCGTCACTTCGTTCTTCTTTCCGGCACGGCCGAAGCGTTCGGGTGATGCCTACCAGCGGTTCACGCCGCGCACCGAGATGGACATCGCGGTGACCGGGGTCGCAATCAACCTATCGCTGGACGACAAGGGTGTGTGCACCGCGGCGCGGGTTGCAATCGGCGCGGTTGCACCGACGGCATTGCTGGTGAAGGACGCGGGGGCTGCACTGGTCGGCACCAAGGTCGACGACGCTGCGATCGAGAAGATGGTTGCTGCCGCGCGGGCTGCATGCAAGCCGATCGACGACAAGCGCGGGACCAAGGAGTTCCGCATCGAGGTGACGGGCGTGCTCGCCAAGCGTGTGGCGAAGGCCGCGCTCGAGCGGGCGTTGGCAAACAAGTAAGGCGCATCACATATGAAGAAGCACCACATCACGCTGTCTGTGAATGGCGACGACTACGACGCGCTGGTCGAGCCGCAGCAGACGCTGCTCGACACGCTGCGCGACACTCTGATGCTGACGGGGACGAAAGAGGGCTGCGCCACGGGAGACTGCGGCGCCTGCTCCGTGATCGTCGACGGCACGTTGCAGTGCGCCTGCCTGATGCTCGGCGTCGAGGCCAACGGGGCCAAGGTCGAGACCATCGAAGGGATGGCGAAGGGAGAAAAACTGCATCCGCTGCAGAAGGCGATCCTCGAGCACAATGGTCTGCAATGCGGCATCTGCACGCCGGGCGTGCTGATGGCGGCCAAGGCGCTGCTCGAACGCAATCCCGATCCGACGGAGACAGAGACGCGGTTCTGGCTGGCCGGTAATCTTTGCCGCTGCACCGGCTACGACAAGCTGATCAAGTCCGTTCTCGTTGCCGCCAAAGAGATGAGGGGTGCCTGAAGATGGCTCACGATATTCTGGACAACAGCGGGTTTTCCGCGGACCGTAAGCTCAAGATCGTCGGTACGAACCCGATCAAGCACGACGGTTGGGACAAGGTGACGGGGGCGGCGAAGTTTTCTTCCGACATCGTGCTGCCGGGCATGCTTGTCGGCAAGGTGCTGCGCAGTCCGCATGCGCATGCCGTCATCAAGTCGATCGACACGTCGGCGGCCGAGAAGCTCTCTGGCGTCAAGGCCGTCGTCACGCGGGCCGATTTCCCGGAGATCAAGGAAGGCACGCCCTACGGCGATATGACCCGCATGGTGATCGCGCGGGAGAAGGTCTACCACGAGGGCCACCCTGTCGCGGCGGTGGCTGCGACGTCGGAGAGTATCGCCAAGCGGGCGTTGAAGCTCATCAAGGTCGAATACGAGGTGCTGCCGCACGTGATCGACCCGGTCGAGGCGATGAAGCCCGATGCGCCGGTCCTGCACGCCTACATGCGGACGAAGGGGGCGAAGCCGGGCGATGCCAAAGTCTGGGCAGACAAGGCGAGCAATGTCGTCGAGCGCTACGAGCTCGGCGTCGGTGACGTGGCCAAGGGCTTTGCCGAGGCTGAGTTCGTGGTCGAGCACGTCTACGATACCAAGCCGATGCATCAGGGCTATATCGAGCCCCAATCGTGCGTCGCGACAGCGTCCGAGGAAGGCGAAGTGGAGCTGTGGTGCTGTACGCAGGCGCCGTTCGTCTACCGTGACCGGCTGTCCGAAATTCTCAAGATGGACAGCTCGAAAATCAAGGTCCAGCAGTCGGAGCTCGGCGGCGGGTTCGGTGGAAAGACGGCGTTCTATGCCGAGCCGATCGCCATCCAGCTCGCCCGCAAGGCGCGGCGCCCGGTGAAGATCACGTTCACGCGCTCCGAAGTGTTCAGGGGCACGGGGCCGGTTTCTGGCACGCAGTCGCGGATCAAGATCGGCTGCCGCAAGGATGGAACGATCACGGCAGCAGAAGCGGAGCTGGTGTTCCAGACCGGTCCCTACTCGGGCTCGGCTTTCACCAACGCACCGCAGGCAATGTTCACGCGCTACGACCTTCCGAACGTGAAGACGGTTTCTTATGAAGTCGTCTCCAACCGTCCGAAGGTCGCTTCGTTCCGGGCGCCCTGCGTGCCGCAGGTAGTGTTCGGCGTCGAAGACGTGATGAGCGAACTCGCGACCAAGATCGGGATGGACCAGATCGAGTTCCGGTTGAAGAACGCGATGGCGGACGGCGCCACCACGATCTACGCCGAGAAGTTCGGCAAAATCGGTTTCATCGAGACCCTAGAGGCTGCGAAGAACTGCGAGCACTACAAGTCGCCGGTGCCCAAGGGATGCGGTCGCGGTATCTCGACAGGCTTCTGGTTCAACCGCGGCGGCGAGACATCGTCGTCGCTGCAGGTCGCGCCGGACGGATCGGTTACGATCACGCTCGGCACGGCCGATGTCGCGGGATCGCGCATCTCGATCTCGATGATGGTTGCCGAAGAGCTCGGCATTCCCGTCGACAAGGTGCGTGCGGTACTCGCGGACACCCATCAGCTCGGCTTCAATCGTGTCACGGCCGGCAGCCGCACGACGTTCAGCCAGGGCGTTGTGCTGGTCGATTGCTCGCGCAAAGTGATCAAGGAAATGGCCGGGCGGGCGGCTCGGATCTGGAAGGTGCCGGAGGAGGGCGTGATGTTCGAGGACGGCATGTTCCGGCCGGCCAGCACGAACGTCGGCGAGTTCAAACCGCTGTCGATCGCCGACATCGCCAAGCAGACCACCAACACGGAAGGCGCGATCGCGGCGCGTTCCGACATGAACGTGACAGGCGCGGGACCGGGCTTCGGCTGCCACATCGTCGACGTCAAGGTCGACGAGGAGACCGGTTTCACCGAGATCGTTCGCTACACGGTGGTCGAGGACGCAGGCAAGGCGATCCATCCGCTCCAGGTGGAAGGGCAGTTCCAGGGCGGTGCCGTGCAAGGCATCGGCTGGGCCTTGAACGAAGAGTACATCTTCGGCACCGACGGCAAGATGCAGAACCCGGGTTTCCTCGACTACCGGATGCCGGTTGCTTCGGACGTACCGAACATCGACACGATCATCGTCGAAGTGCCGAATCCCAAGCATCCCTACGGTCTTCGCGGCGTAGGCGAAGTGCCTGTCGTGCCGACAATGGCAGCGATCGCTAACGCGATCGGCAATTGCATCGGCATTCGGCCGCGCTCTCTGCCGATGTCGCCGCCGCGGTTGCTCAAGTTGTTGAAGGAAAAGAAAGGGAAGGCGTAAGGCGGGCCTGCTTTTTTTTCGCGCGAAACGAGGCAGATCCTTTGGGGTCTGCCTTCTTTGCCTGGGGAGGCGATCAATATTGATGATGATCGAACGCGGCAGGGTCGATGTCGTTGGGAATTGCGGTGAAGGCGACGTAGGAATCGTTCATCGCGAGATCGATGATGTCGGCCGAGCCGGCAGCTTCATCGGGCAGAGAGGCATCCGGGTCCGCGGGCGAGGCCAACGGGTCGATGCCGGCCTCTCGAGGGAGCAGATCCTGCTGGATCATGGCGATATCGAAACCCGTTCCGATGGCCAAGCTTTCCATTAAGCCGCCCGGTTGCGCGTTAGAAATGGAAATCAATCCTCCGTCTTTCAATTCGATCGCATCGTTCACATCGAGCATTTCAACATCGCTGGTGCCGGCGCTGATCTTGTTTTCCGTCGATCCAATAGCTTCTGGCATTGGTTCACTCCTTGATTGCGTCCGCCGCGCTTTGCTTTCAGTTTCACTCGAGTACACTCGACCATCGCTGATTTGATCGCTGTTCCCGGCGATACATCCTGGATTGAAAGCTGCCATTGCGCGGCCGCCGAGGTTTGTCGAAATCGGGTATCGTGATGGAATAGGG
This sequence comes from Bradyrhizobiaceae bacterium, assembly GCA_947475855.1. Classification (GTDB taxonomy): domain Bacteria; phylum Pseudomonadota; class Alphaproteobacteria; order Rhizobiales; family Hyphomicrobiaceae; genus CAMDPA01. The sequence continues at coordinate 2,341 of CANJPN010000258.1, read as the reverse complement.
AGGTGGTCCATGACCGTTGGGTTCGAAACCGGCGTTGGCCTTTTCTTGCTGGCAATCGGATTGGGGATGGGCCGCTGGGCCTCGCGCTACGACGTCAAGAGTTGGCTGACTGACGCGGTCTGGCGCTTCATCTTCCGTCGGGGCTGGAGGGACGCGAGGAGGGCGCCAATCCAGGACGTCATCGATGGGGACGGCGAGCTCCGCCGCCAGTTTTCGGAGAAGGCCGATGCATTCAAAGCCGATGCGGGCCGTATCGGACATACCCGCGCGTTCGCGAAACATGGCGTGCTCTTCGCCATCGCGTCCGCGGTCAATTTCGTGGCTGGCATCGTCATGATTGCGGGGCTTTTGCTGCTAGCGCACGCGGCCTATCGCTGGTTGGCTTGACCAGTGGTTCCGAGTTTGCGCTTACTGCGGCTGTACGGGCCGATCACTCGAGCTCGAATACAACTGCCGGGGAGGAGCCTCGAATGGCGCATACGCAGCGGGCCGTTACGTTTGCTCGCGTTATGTCGATCTTCGGTTTGATCGTCGCGGCGGCGCCTGTCGTTGCATTCGCCGATCCGGTCTCCGATTTCTATCGCGGCAAGCAGCTACAAATGGTGATCCCGTCCACCTCGGGGGGGGACTACGACAATCGCGCGCGGCTGGTTTCGCGGCACATGGGCCGCCATATTCCCGGAGAGCCGAACATCGTTCCGCGCAATATGCCCGGAGGGGCCGGCGTGACCGGGGCGAACTTCATCGCGACGGTCGCTCCGCGCGACGGAACCGTACTGCACGCACTGTTGCAGAACATGCCGGTTCATCAGGCGGTCGGCGGCCAAGGCACCGAGTTCGACGTGCTCGCGTTCGTGTGGATCGGCAATACGACGTCTAGTCCCAACCTGATCACCGCCTGGCACACGACGGGCGTGACGCACATCACGGACGTGTTCAACAAGGTGCTGACGGTCGGTGCGCCGACGGGCACTTCGGCGGCGGTCTATCCGCGCGCCATGAACATGCTGACAGGTACGAAGTTCAAGGTCATTGCCGGCTATCCCGGCGGGAATGACGTCAACTTCGCGATGGAGCGCGGAGAAGTCGGCGGTCGCGGCTCGAACTCTTGGGCGGCATGGAAAGCGACACGGCCGCACTGGATCGCGGAGAAGAAGATCTACCACCTCGTGCAGATCGCGCTCGAGCGTCATCGGGAGTTGCCGGACGTGCCGCTGATGTTCGAGCTCGCCCGCAGTCCTCAAGACCGCGAGGTATTGCGCTTCCTTTCGGCCGATACCGCGATATCACGCGCGATCGTGGCGACGCCCGGTGTTCCGGCAGACCGCGTCGCCGCACTTCGGAAGGCGTTCGAGGCGACGATGAAAGATCCGGTGTTTCTGGCTGACGCAGCGAAGGCCGGTATCGACATCAGCCCGACATCGGGCGAAGCCGCGCGTGCAGTGGCGGTCGAAATCCTCGGGGCGTCCGATCAGGTTAAGAAGAAAGCGAAGGAGATCATCGATTCGCCGTAACATCGCGATCGAGGGGAACCTCTGAATTCCAGTAACGTCACTTCTTTGCTGTCGCTGCTTCCCCGTGGGGGAATGGGGAGACCTGTTGCGTTCTGATGCCTGGCGCAACGGCAAGCTTTCGACCGGCACAGCGCGAGAGATCTGATGTCGATGGTCGGTGAGTCTTTTCCCCGAGGGTGAGACCGCCGTTCGGCAGTCATCGGCATGAAGCTGGAAGGCTTTTCATCCGTGCCCTTCGTTTACCGCCCGTTCACCAATAAGCCCTAGCTTCGACCAATCGTTGGCTTTGCTCCGCCGACTTGAGGTTTGGAGCGCGCGCGTCCGGATTTGTGTCGTTTACTCGACAATTGGGGCGGCTATGGCGACGAAATCTCACTCTTTCGAGCTCGGAATCGCGACTGCGGGCCGCTCTCAGCGTGCGCTACTCTCGAAATTTCGTGAAGCTCTGCTCGGCTCTGTCGCCTTCATGGGAACTCTGGCAGCGGTGACGATGCCTGCTGCGGCCGCCTGCAATACGACCACGGTCCAGGCAGGCGTTGTCGTGATCCAGTGCTCTGGCGCCATCACCGCGATAAATTCGCCGGGCATAAGCTACACTTCGTTGAACACCGATGCGTTCGAGATCCTTTCGTCGTCGACGATTACAACGACGGGGGCCAATTCATTTGGAATCTACGGTTACGGCGAAGGTCCGTATGTGCTTGTCAACTCCACGGGCAGCGTGCGCACGACCGGCGACTACGCTCATGGCGTGGTCGCCATCGGCCGAAACGCAATTGCCATCGCAAGATTCGAAGGCAACGTGACGACCTCGGGTGCAGGTGCAT
>CANJPN010000257.1 GCA_947475855.1 Bradyrhizobiaceae bacterium | reverse complement strand
CGCCGCGGATTGTTCGGCAGCTACGCGAGGGCGCTCGGCTGGAAAAAGGGGAGATTAGGCGGCACCAGCGACGACACCACCTGGGAACTCCGCGCCACGCTCGATCAAAAGAAAAAGGCCAACCCGTGAGCGAAATCGCAGACTGGCGTCCTTGAGCCTCTACCCGCTAGAGCAGTTTCATCCGATCATTCGATCGCCCTAGGCGATCGCGTATGATCGGATACTGCTCTAGCGGGTAGAGGCTCAAGGACGCCAGTCTGCGATTTCGATCACGGGTTGGCTTTTTTCTTTTGATCGAGCGTGGCGCGGAGTTCCCAGGTGGTGTCGTCTCTGGTGCCGCCTAATCTCCCCTTTTTCCAGCCGAGCGCCCTCGCGTAGCTGCCGAACAATCCGCGGCGGTCGATCTCGTCTTCTGTTATCGCGATGGGGCCTTCGGCGTCAGGCGCGACGTAGAGTGCGTCTTCCGGGCAGTATATCTCACACAGGAAACAGGTCTGGCAGTCGTCCTGGCGCGCGATCGTGGGAGGGGCGTCTGCGACGATGTCGAATACGTTCGCGGGACAGACGCGGACGCAGATGTTGCACGCGGTGCAACGAGCGGAAGAAACGATCTCGATCATCGCGCGGTGCTCCAAGCCTGTCCGTCGCGGGAGAGTTCAATCGTGTCGAGACCTTTTGCGTAAAGCCGTCGCGGCCCATCTTTTTGGAACTCTGAGAAATCCGTGCGCCGGTGCATGCCGCGGGTTTCCCGACGAACGAGCGCGCTGGATACCGCCCAGCGGGCACAGGCCAGCAGCGCGGCTGTTTCGCGGCGCTTCATTATCTCGGGCGGCGCTGCTGATGAACGATTCGGGCGGCGATTATCTTGCGCGATGTTCGACCACAAGTCATCGAGAGCTGAGCCAGAACGGCGGAGGCCTTGTTCTGTGCGATAGAAGTTCGATTCTAGCGGAAGCATATGAGCGCGCACCGCAGTGACGATCTCAGACGGGGTGGGGCCGCTCGATGCCTGGCGTTCGGGCTGCATCGCGATGGTGCCGAGCGGAGCCGGCGACCTGCGGTCGCGCAACGGGCGCTTGCGTTCGGCATCGTCGCCGGCTGCGTTCCCGGCCATGATGCCGCTTGCGATCGCCCAGGATGAGTTCGGGCCGCCGCCCCCGGTTATTGCTCCGACCAGATCCTGGCGGCTTGCTACATCTCCGGCGGCATATAAACCGGGAATTCCGGTGTCGCAGTGTTTGCTCGACAGCAGGATGCCGCCGGCGCCTCTTACCGTGCCTTCACAGCGCAACGTGATCTCGAATTTTTCGCGGAACGGATCAATGCCGAGCCGATCATAGGGAAGAAAGCAGTTCGGTTGACCTCGCCTCAGCATGTCGCGCTCGCTCTGTGAGGTTTTGTCGAGCCGCGCAAAGACGGGACCTTTCAGCATCGCTGAAGCGACTGCGACCTGACGGTCGTCGCCGAGTTCGCCCAAATCGTCGCCGTTCGCGTCGAAGAACGTGGCGAAGCGGAACGGCATGCCCTTGTTGAGGGACGTGCCCGCAGGTGTGACGGCATACTGGGACGACATTTCCATCCCGGACAATACTGCGCCGGCTTCGACTGCCATCAGAAGCCCGTCACCGGTGAGGCCGGTCGATCCGATGAAGCGTTCGCCGAATGCGCAGCCGCCGCTTGCCAGCACGACGGTGGATGCGCGCGCGGTCCATGGCGTGCCGAATTGACGGTCGAAACCCTGTGCGCCGCCGACGCCGTCTTCGTCGCCGAGAAGGCAGACGGCGGGGTGGTGATCGAATACCTGCACGCCTGCGCCGATCGCGCGACGGCGCATAAAGCGCATATAGTCCGGTCCACGAAGATTACCGAGATAGGGGTGGCCGCTGCTGTCCGTGGGGAACGGGTAGGACAGGGCTGCGAGACGGTTCAGTGCAGCGTAGGCGCGGTCGAGTACATCGTCGACGTGACCGGGGTCGCACAGGCCGCGTGTCTTGACCATTTGGCGATCGATTGCCGCCTGTCGTGCGGTACCCGGCGGGGTGATCCAGGTTTCAGTATTGGATGGGGCTGTCGCGCCGCTGGTTCCGCAGAAACCCTTGTCGACGAGGATCACCTCGCATCCTGCTGCGCGAGCCGTCAGGGCTGCCCAGACGCCGGCAGGGCCGCCGCCGATGACGAGTACGTCGGCGACCAATTCCAGCGTATCCGTTTGCCGGATCAGTTTAACCCGCGCCATCAAGTAACCTCGGTATCGACAGCTCCGGCATCTTCTTATCACGGGGTACCCGCCCCATCCAAAGCGCGAGGCGATTTTTGACGATGCGAAAGTCAGCTGGCAAGAATTGGCGAGTTCGTCCAGGTGGAGTTTCCCGGTTCGCTATGAATTAATTTGTTGCGGTGCGATCTTACTTGCATGGCGGCGCGCGGCGTGGCCCACTTCCTGGTCTTGGCGATGATCGCCACCACCGATTTGGCTTTGCTTGCAGATTCGATCCGGTTTCCGACAGACACCTTGTCATTGAGTGAGTTCGCCATGGTCACGAAATCTCCCCGCGCACGCTTCACCGACGAGGAAGCGCTGCTGTTTCATTCGCAAGGCAAGCCGGGCAAACTCGAGATCACGCCGACAAAGCCGCTGGCGACGCAGCTCGATCTGTCGCTTGCCTACTCACCGGGGGTCGCGGTGCCGGTGCTGGCGATCGCGGAGAACCAGGCTCTAGCCTACGAGTATACGAATAAGGGCAACCTTGTTGCGGTGATCTCGAACGGGACGGCCATTCTCGGGCTCGGCAATCTTGGGGCGCTTGCTTCAAAGCCGGTGATGGAAGGCAAAGGGGCGCTGTTCAAGCGTTTCGCCGATATCGACGGCATCGATGTTCTGGTCGATACGACCGACGTGGATCAATTCATCAACTGCGTGCGATATCTTGCCCCGAGCTTCGGCGGCATCAATCTCGAGGACATCCGCGCGCCAGACTGCTTCGTGATCGAGCAGAAGCTGAAGGAGTTGATGAACATCCCGGTGTTCCATGACGACCAACACGGGACAGCGATCATCGCTGCTGCGGGCGTCATCAATGGTCTCGAGCTTACGAACCGGAAGATCGAGAATACGCGGATTGTCGTCAATGGCGCGGGGGCGGCAGCGATCTCCTGCCTGGATCTGCTGGTGGCGTTGGGCTTGCAGCGCAAGAATATCCTGCTCGTCGACACCAAAGGGGTCGTCTACGAAGGCCGCAAGGAAGGCATGAACCAGTGGAAATCGACGTATGCTGCCAACACCAAGGCGCGGACGCTTGCCGATGCGATGGCCGGTGCTGATGTGTTCTTCGGGTTGTCGGTGAAAGGGGCCGTGACGAAGGAGATGGTCGCGTCGATGGCGAAGCGGCCGATGATCTTTGCAATGGCCAATCCCGATCCAGAAATCACCCCCGAAGAGGTGGCGGAGGTCCGGGACGATGCCATCATGGCGACGGGACGCTCGGACTATCCCAACCAGATAAACAACGTGCTGGGCTTCCCATTCTTGTTCCGGGGTGCGCTCGACGTGCAGGCAACACAGATCAACGACAAGATGAAGCTCGCGGCGGCGAAGGCGCTGGCTGAGCTTGCCAAGCTCGATGTCCCCGACCAAGTGGCTTCGGCTTACGGGCGCCATGTGAAGTATGGGCCGGAATACATCATTCCTGCCCCATTCGATCCTCGGCTCATCACCCATGTGCCGCTCGCGGTCGCCAAGGCTGCGATGGAAAGTGGCGTCGCGCGCAAGCCAATCGTCGATATGGATGCCTACGTCGCGCGTTTGTCGGGGCGGCTCGATCCGGTCGCCGGCTGGTTGCAGACGATCTTCGATCGAGTGAAAAACGAGCCCAAGCGCATCGTATTTGCAGAAGGCGAGCAGCCGCAGGTGGCGCGGGCCGCCAACGCTTTCCTGCAAGCGGGTCTGGGCAAGCCGATCCTGATCGGACGCGATGGTCCGATCAGTGCTGCCTTCGAAGCGGCCGGGATCGAGATGTCCGATGCGTTCGAGCGCCACGATACGAGCCTCGACGCGCGGCGCGAGGAATATGCCGAGTTCCTGTTCGGCCGACTGCAGCGGAAAGGCTATCTACTTTCCGACTGCATGAGGCTCGTCACCAATGATCGAAATGTGTTCGCTGCCTGCATGACGGCGCTGGGCCATGCCGACGGTGTGGTCACGGGTGTGACACGGAACTGGTACACGGCTTACGAGGATGTACGGCGGGTTCTCGATGCCAAGCCCGGCCAACGACCGATCGGCGTATCGCTGATGCTGTCGCGGGGGCGCGCGGTGCTGATCGCGGATTCAAGCGTGCATGACATGCCGACCACTGAGGAGCTGGCCGATATCGCAGAAAGTGCGGCCAAGGTTGCGCGTCGGCTTGGGATGGAGCCACGGGTGGCGCTGCTCGCATATTCGACATTTGGGCATCCGCGCGGAGATCGCTCCGACGTGGCGCGGCGGGCTGTGGAACTTCTCGACGAACGCCGCGTCGATTTCGAGTACGATGGCGAAATGGCCGCGGACGTCGCGCTGAATAAGGAGGCAATGGCGCGTTATCCGTTCTGCCGGTTGAAGGATACGGCAAACGTACTGATCATGCCGGCGTTCCACTCGGCATCGATCGCGTCGAAGATGATGAAGGAACTGGGGGGGGCAACGCTGATCGGTCCTCTGCTCGTGGGGCTTTCGCATCCCGTTCAGATCTGTCCGCTGGGTGCGAAGGACAACGAGATCGTCAATATGGCTGCGCTGGCTGCATACGATATCGGGCGTTGACATCTCGAGGTGGGTTGCTGAATGAGGCGCTTGGGTTCAACTGTGGTGATCCCGTTCCTTCTTGTCGCGGGATTACTGCTGGCCATCGGAATCGATAGCCGGCCGGCGGCGGCGCAGATGTGTTCGTCCGATGCGCAGTGTGGGCCGAGTGCGGGCGGCTACAATGTCTGCCTTGGCGACACTCTGATCATGCGTCGGCGAATCTGCGTCGGAGGGCAATGTCTCGAGCAAGAGACGGGCCGCATGAACTGTGGCGGCGGGAGTATTGGCGGCACCTGCCAGGGCAACACATACGTGGCTGGTGGAAGCCGTTGCGACGCTTTGTCGGGGCGATGTACGCAGGGCAGTGCAATCCGTCAGACGTGCACCAAATCATGCTCGTGCGTTGGGCGTACACTCGTAATCTCGACAGGGATCTGCTCGCCGGGTGCGGGCTGCGTGCGGACGACGCTCAGATGCAAAGTCGGCTGCACGTGTACGGGAGAGCCGCGCTGCACGGAGGAGCCGACGAAGGCGCCGCAGCGGGGCGTGGCGCCGGAGGGGGCACGGGCGTCTGGAGCGAAACCAGCGCCGACGGTCAACAAATTGCCGCCGCGCATGGCGGAGCCGTTTGATCCCAACCAGCCGCGGGTCCTCGTGGCGTCGCCAGGCGCGGTGGCGAAGTCGACACGGATCAAGAACAAGAAAAAGCGTTACAGGCGTTCGCGTTAGGGAATGGCGGGGATAGGACTCGATGACTGAGTTGGGGATCGAGCACGTGCTCGTCACGGGGCTGTCGACGTTGCTGATTGCAGTGGTGAAGGGGGCGTTCGGCGGCGGGTTCGGGCTGGTCGGAATTCCGCTGATGTCGCTGGTGATGGACCCGATATCGGCAGGAGCTATCGTCGCGCCATTGTTCATTCCGATGGACGTCATGGCGCTGCGCTATTTTCCACCGCGGACGTGGTCGGCCCCCGATGTGAAGATCCTCGTTCCGACGGCTATTGTCGGTATCGGGCTAGGCACCCTGATGCTGTCGATGCTCGATGCGCGGCTCGTATCTATAACGATCGCATTGGTGGCGCTGGCATTCGCGGCGCAATGGTATGCGGGCGGTCAGAAAATCGTCGCGTCGGTGCGCAAGACCTGGCACGCGGTTTTGGCGGGCATCGTGTCGGGAATCACGACGATGGTGGCGCATTCCGGAGGGCCGCCGCTTGCCGTCTATTTGCTGCGGCTGGGGTTGCAGAAAGAAGTCTACGTCGGCACGACGACGATATACTTCCTGTTCGGCAATGCCACCAAAGTGTGGCCGTGGCTTTATCTCGGCAAGCCGACGGCTGCGATGTGGACGCTGATTGCTATCTGCACGCCCATTGCGATGTTTGGTGTCTGGCTCGGCTGGCTCGTACACGGGAAGTTGGATCAGCGGCGGATGTATCAGGGCTGCTATTTCTTGTTGGTGCTCAGCGCGATCAAGCTGCTTTGGGACGGGGTGAGGGGCTTCCTTTGAAGGCGCGATGAGACTGTTCTTTCCCGATACACCGATGTTGCCATTGCCGCCTGGGCATCGCTTTCCGCGCGGCAAATACCAGATGCTGCGCGAAAAGCTAATCGGGGAGGGGATTGTAGATGAGCGTGGCTTGGTGGCCTCGCCTGTGGCCGCGCTCGATGATATCGCGAGGGCTCATTCGCGAGACTACATCGACAATGTGATGTCGGGAGATCTGACGCGGGAAGCTCAGCGGCTGATCGGTCTGCCGTGGAGCGCTGAGCTCGCGCTGCGTTCGCGTGTGGTCGTCGGGGGCGCGATGGAGGCAGCACGTGAAGCGCTTTCGAACGGGGCTTCGGGGCAACTCGCGGGGGGCACGCATCATGCGCATCGCGAATTCGGCTCGGGCTTCTGCGTGTTCAATGATCTCGCGGTGACGGCACTGGCCTTGCTGGCCGAGGGGGCAATCTCGCGGTTGGCGATCGTCGATCTCGATGTGCACCAGGGCGATGGAAACGCAGCCATTCTGGGTGGCACGCCCGGCGTGATCGTGTTGAGCGTTCACGGGGAGCGCAATTTTCCGTTCAACAAGATGGCGTCGGATATCGACGTGGCGCTGCCGGATGGCGCGGACGATGAGGCGTATCTAGCGGCGCTTGCGCCGGCGCTGGAGCGGGTGGCGGCTTTCAGGCCGGAGCTGGTGCTCTATCTTTCAGGCGCGGACCCTCTGGCGAGCGACAAACTCGGGCGGCTCGAATTGACGTTTGCCGGAATGATCGCGCGCGACCGAATGGTGTTCGAGATGGCGCGGCGGCTCGGAGCGGCTGTATCCATCGCTATCGGTGGCGGTTACGCCGATCCGATCTCGGATACCGTCGAGGCTTATGCGAATTCGTTTCGAGCAGCGCGCGAGGTGTTGCGCGTTTGAAACGTTCGCTCAGGCGTCTTCGTCCTTGCGCATGAACGGCGCGACCCACAGCGGTACGGTGAGGTTCAGGATCACGACGCGCATGATGTGATGGCTCGAAACGAACGCCGCATCAAGGCCGAGTGCCATGGCCAGAAGTGCCGTCGTCTCGACACCGCCGGGCGCGTATCCGAGCCAAACCTGCAGCACGGGCATGCCGACGAACCAGGCTAGCGGGGCTGCCCAGGCGAGGGCGACGAGGCTGCAGACGAACAGTGAGCCAAGCCCGGCTACGAGCGTGACGAGAAACAGCCGCATGTCGGCCCCGGCGAAGTTCGAGCCGATCATGGAGCCCAGCACAACGAACATCATGAAAACCAGTGGCGGCGGCATGGCCGTTGAAACGATACCCGGGCCGTAGAGCAGAGCAGACGTCAGCATACCGCCGAACAGGGCAGGGGCAGGCGTGCCCATCCGCTTGAAGAACCCGGCTCCTGCAAAGCCTGCTGCAATCACGAAAGCCAATTGCAGAGGCTTCACGATGTCGCCGGCCGGCTGGAAAAAACCCGCCGTGGGCTTTCCGCCGACCATTGTAACGACTGTCGGCAACAGCAGCAGGATCGCGGTCATGCGCACGATCTGGATGATCGCGACGCGGCGTGAATCAGCGCTCGATTCCATCGCGAGTGTCATGACGAAGTTGAGTGCGCCCGGCATGGAGGCCAACCTTGCGGTCGCGCGGTCGAGGCCGTGTACCTTCTCGAGGTAGTATGCGCCGGTCCACATGATCGACAGCATGCAGGCGGCCAGGCCCGCCATCGTGACGGGCCAGCGCGGAAGCAAGGCCAGTGTTTCGGGCGTGACGGTCGAGCCGAGCGTGACGCCGAGCAGGACGATGAAGACATCGCGCAGGTCTGCGTTGATGCCGACCTGGACCTTGCCGAGTGCACACGCTGCAACCGCGGCGGCTGCACCCGAGAGGAATGCCAGCGGCATGCCGAGCTGCCAGAACACAACGCCGCCCGCGGCGCCTATCGCCAGGGTTTTCGCCGTAAGTTCGAAGCTGATCGAGGGACGTGCCATGTCGTGGTGTGTATAGCGTGCGGTGTGAGGACGGGCACATTTACCCTTGGTGGAATGGTTAGGGCTCACGGCGG
>CANJPN010000256.1 GCA_947475855.1 Bradyrhizobiaceae bacterium | reverse complement strand
TCGATCATGAAGCGGTAAATCAACGCCTCGCCGTCGTTAACACTGGCATCGTACATCAGGAAGCCCACCACGCGATCGCCGGCGACTACCGCGCGCGGTCGGGCATCGTCGTCGCCCGCGGCTTCCTTGAGAGAACTGGCATTGTCTGCGAGAAGGTCCTGCTGATCCTCGGCGAGTTCCAGCGCAAGAACAGCTTTCTTGTTCGAGGCCTGGATAGGCTCGAGCCGGATCTCGGAACCAGAGGCCTCCTTGCCGGCGCAGTTGGTGCCGCCCTGCTCATGGAGTCGCGACTGCCTACCCCGGGCCATGATCATCCCGCTCTTTTCGAGCTGCCGTTGCCGTCCACCGGAGCGAGGACACGATGCAGCTTTGCCGGATTGCCGCGCCACGCTGTGTTGGTTTCGATGGTCTCCCCTTTCATAACGAATGAATCCGTGTCGATCAGGGCACCTTCGCCGACAACGACTCCATAGTGCACGAAGGCCGACGGTCCGAGCGACGCCCGCTCGCCGAGTTTAATCCAATCGGACTTGAAGGCCCCCTCCTCGAGTGAGTGTGGTTGCAGAACGCTGCCCTCGTTGAGAGTCACGTCGTCGCCGATCTGCACAAGCGAGCGGTCCGTGATAATGCAGCCGCCGTCATAAACCCGACGCCCGACTTTTGCGCCCAGCAGGCGCAGGATGATCGGCCTGAGCGGGGTGCCGGCAAAGTATGTCACAATCGGCGCGTCGGAGAGTTTCCAGTGTCGCTCATGGGACCAGAAGTAAGGATCGTAGATGGTCGCCATGCTCGGTTTCAGACGTTTGAACCCAGTGCTCGCGCGCTCGATGAACGTGTAGTAGATGACCGATCCCATCACCGTCATGTTCAGCACGACGAACAGAGACCAGACCCCATACTCGCTGTAGTAGTTAAGCGCCCGATCCCAGATCACCAGCGAAAGGAAGAGTACGAGCCAGTGGATCGTCAAGAACAGTACCACGGTCACCGCGTTATGCAGGTTCTTGCGCACGAGTCGCTTGCGCTGCTCGGTTGCACCGACCGAGTCGAGTAAATCCTTGTCACGTGCCACCATGCGGGGGATCTCGAAGGCCGGCGAGCCGAGAAGTCCGACATTCTCGCGGACCAGGCCTTCAATCGGGATCATGACCTTGGTGCCGAGCAGGCAATTGGCGCCGACGCGCGCATCCGGCGGGAAGTAGATGTTGTTGCCGAGGTAGCTACTCTCGCCGACCTTGGTGTGTTCCAGGCGGAACGCAGTGGCGGACTTGTGCATGTTGATCATCGACAAGCCGTCCGACACCATCGTCCCGCTGCCGATCTCGCAGAACAGAGGATTGTCGTGCTGCTGATTAGTGCCGAAGTTCGAGCCGGTCTGGTGGACCTTGTTGAGTTTCCACCCAATGGCACGAATGTAGTGGACCGCCGCCGAGCTGTCGCCGAAGACGAGGTTCAACAATCGGTTGTTGCTGCTTCGTGACACAACAGTCTGCAGCCAGTGGTTGACGCTGTAGATGGAATAGGTCCGCCCCTCGCGCAAAAAGGGCCGCAAAAGGCGCGGCAGGAGCACAGCAGCGAGCAACGACAGCAGGAGTCCCCCGAACATGCTGTATGCGGAAATTTTCGCCAATAGATAGATGGTCTCTTCGAGATCATCGCTGTTCAACTGCCAGTAGCTGAGCAGGAGGAAGGGCAGCGGCACCACGAGCGTCAAGAAACCGATGATCTGGGTGCCCTCGTAGAGGACACGACGTAGCCTCGTGCAAGGCAGGCCGGTCACCTTGCAGTAGTCGGCAGTGGTCCGCATGGCCGGGGAACCATGCCAGCGCTCACCCGCCGGGATCGACTGCCGACGCTGCAGCGAAGAAGAATGGCCGAGTTGCGAGCGGTCGCCCATCTCGGTGTTGATGTCGAGCACGCTCCCCTCGCCGACGAATGCGTCCCGACCGATCCGCACCGGGCCGGTGTGGATGTAGCCGGCCTCGGCGCGAAAGCCGAGCACCGTGGACTCCTTGCGCAGGATGGTGTTGTCGCCAATCGCAATGAGGTCCGTGCAGACTGGCACGGCGCGCGACTCGATGACCGTGTTGTGACCGAGCTTCGCGCCAAGAAGCATGAGGTAGAGGCTGTAGAACGGGCTGCCCTTAAACATCACGACAGGAGCGCTACGGATCAACGTTTTAACGACCCAGAAGCGGTAGTAGCGCCAACCCCAGATCGGGAAGGATTCCTCTTTCCATCTGCCGACGAGCGCCCACTTGCCGATGACGGAGAAGGCTGTCCAGCCGAAGAAGAAGACAATTGCCAGCACAGAGCTGCGGACGTAGAGCCAGAGCGGCTCACTGAGCATCTCGTTGACCCACTGCAGCCCGTAGTTGGAGCACCACAGCAAGATGAAGCTGTAGCCAAGATGAAACATCAACTGTGCCGCGCCGCACGTCCAATAGGTCAGGCTGGAAGCGCGATGGGTAGGCTGTGACTCGGTGATGGTCGCCGCTCCGCGGGCTTGGCGCTGCATGTGAGCGCCGAGCTGTGCCGCGGTGGGGTAGAGGTAGATGTCCCGCATCGACGCAGTGCCCCACCCGTCCCGTTTACGCAGCCGCGCACATAGCCGCGCCATCAGTAGCGAGTTGGCTCCGAGGTCGTCGAAGAAGTGGGCCGCCACGGAGACGTCGTCACGCGTGAGCACGTCGCAGATTGACTTGACTATGAACCGCTCCGCGTCGTCGCGGGCGGCGATCAAAGGAGTTCCGGCGGCGACGCTCTTTGTTGAGGGCGGAGGAAGCTGTCGTAAATCGACCTTGTCAGAGACCGTCATCGGAAGGACAGGCAGCTCCTCGAGGTAGTTCGGCACCATGAAGTCGGGCAGTCGCTTCTTGAGCTCGCGAGCGATCTCGATCCGGGACAGAGGAGGCGCGTTGCTCCTTAGAGCGTAGTAGGCGACCAGTTCCAGCCGCTCGGGATCGGGTTGCCACGTCGTCACCACCGCCTGTCCGATAGACGGCTGCTCGAGCAACACTGCCTCAATCTCGCCGAGCTCGATGCGGTGTCCACGAATCTTCACCTGGGTGTCGACGCGGCCATGATATTCGATTTCTCCGTCGTCACTCAGCCGTCCGAGGTCCCCGGTGCGGTAGATGCGCCGGGATGGATTGTTCGGCAGGTCGAGGAAGTCGGGTATGAATTTTTGCTCGGTCAGGTCGGGGCGGTTGAGGTAACCGACTGCCAGCCCGACTCCGGCAATACCGATCTCCCCCATCTTCCCGGGCTCGGCCAGCGCCGGCCGCTCAGGATCGAGGATGGCGATCGAATAGCTCGGCAGCGGGCGGCCGATGGTAACCGGCTTGGCAGGATCGAGTACGCCCATAGTCGCCGTGACCGTCGTCTCGGTCGGGCCGTACGTGTTGAGTAAAGTGAGGCCCGGGCGCGAACAGCGCACGACGAGATTGTGCGGGCAAGCTTCCCCACCCACGAGGATCAACCGCAGAGCCGGTACGTCGCTCTCGATCGACGACAGCAACGTCGGACTGCAAGCTAGGCAAGTGACGGCATTATCGAGAAGGAACGCCGCTAGCTCTTCCCCGATCAGCGCCTGCTCGCCCGGCGCCGGCACTAGCGTGGCACCGCCTGCGAACGGCACCCATATCTCCTCGACCGAAAAGTCGAAGGCGATGGTCATGCCCTGATAGACCCGATCACCTGACCTATAGCCGTAGCTTTGGGCGGCCACGCGCACGAAATTGCAGACGCTACGGTGCTCGATGACTACGCCTTTCGGCCTACCCGTGGTCCCGGATGTGTAAAGAATGTAGCAAATATTGTCGGAAGGCATCACAGCCTCGCTGGCGCGCAATGGCGCTGCCGACATGGACTCGAGTTGCTGCCCAACTTCATCAATCAGCAAATGCGGCACAGACAGGCTCTGCACCTTGTCTCGGTAGGGCGTGATCGAGAGCACCAGCCCCAGTCCGGCATCCTCGATGATGAAAGCGATTCTCTGCTGCGGGAAAGCGACAGCTAGCGGCACATAGGCCGCGCGCGCTTTCATAACGGCGAGCATTGCCACGTAGGTGTTGGCTGAGCGGTCGAGCAGCAGGCCGACACGGTCGCCGGGCTTCACGCCGCGCTCGATCAGCAGTCGAGAAAGCTGGTTGGCGCGGCCATCGATCTCGGCGTAAGACCATATTCTGCCTTCGCAGATAACGGCTGGGCTCGGTCCGTTGCGCCGCGCGATCTCCTCGAAGAACTCATCGAGGCGTTCTCCGGTCGCCCCAGGATAGCGCGGGGCTTCTCCGACAATGAACTGTGGTGCGCGCGCCGACAAATTCACACTCGCGTGCTCGGGCGGGTAGACGGCTGCCCCGTCCCGACGATCATTAGCCGCGTTGTCCTGCATCGAGCCACTCCAGCCTTGCCGCGAGTTCGGAAAATCGACCCGTGACCCGAGGTCGAGCGGCGGGATCTTCGGCACGTTGTTACCGTCAGCGAGCGATGCTGAAGATCGAACCATCGAGAAGCCGTAGCGTGGGCCGCGATTGTGTAGTGGCAGCCATTGTGGCGGTCAACTGCCCCACTCGTTGCTTGTATCTGCACTTCGCTCAATCTGGCGGTCAGCTTTTGTTCACACTCGTCAGCCTGCTCTACGACCGCCACTGATCGTCGTCCCTGAACCTGGCCTTCGGCGAATGGCCGAGCGGGTTCCGTGACGCAAAGTGACCACAGTTCTGCTTGATCGGCTAACTGGCAACCGGATCGACCGGGTTTGCCCCCAGACCGACTCCCGCTTCGGCTCGAAAGCGACCGACCAAGTGAGGATACGACGGCGCAGCGCCACCAACCGGCCGTCGCGCAGTATCTTCGACGACCGGTCTATTTGTGCACAGAGGCGGTTTCCTTTGCCTCGATGACATCGACGCGGTATTGGTAACGTTCGTTCCAGTGGCGCCAGCGGTCGGGCATCATGCGTTCTCCTGCGCCCGTTACTACGACCGACCTTCTTAAGCTTGCAGGGCTCGCTTTCGTATTTGCAGATCATTTCGGACTTTTCTTTACGCCCGACGATGAATGGTGGCGCTTAGCAGGTCGCACCGCAGCGCCTATTTTCTTCTTCCTTATTGGCTTCGCTAGCACTCGCGGCGTGCCGCCCAGTTGGATAATTCTTGGAGCGATGCTCACTGCGCTCGACGTCTATGTCTCAGGGGGGCTGGAAGACGTTACCCTCAACATCCTCTTCAATTTCGCGCTTATCCGCCTAGCCTCGTCCTGGATCAAGGCCCACGTTGTGCCGAAACACTGGGGGCTCCCGGCGCTCGCGATGGTTTGTGCGGCGAGTATCCCGCTGGCGGAAATCATTCTTGAGTATGGCGCGGAAGGATGGCTGTGGGCGCTCTTCGGCCTTGCCGCAAGCGAGGCGGTCGTTTTAGGAACCTCGGAAGCTCGCATGCAGCGCAACCTTGTCGCTGCAATTTGTGTGACGGCTTATCTCTTGATGGAGGCCCGCGACTTCGAGTTTGAGCTAAGTCAGTTGGCCGTTCTCGCAGCTCTGGTCTGCGGACTGGCCCTGACCTTAATCCGTTTCAGGCGTGCGGAGGCGCCATTTCGCGTTCCCGCGCCAATTGGTATTGCATTCAACTGGATCGGGCGACATTCACTTGAGATATACGCCGTCAGTCTTTTTCTCATGCAACTAGCCGGCCATTTATTCGAAGGCGATGCCGGCGGCAGCCACGATGCGTGATGGTATTCGCAGGCGAAACGCGCCAATCGTAACTTCAGGACCATCGCCAGGACGTTAGAATCGGTGTCGGCGAGTGCGAGTGGTGAGAGTCTATGCCGCATCAAGGCGAAGGAGCGCGACTCGAACTCCTTCCCGAACGGCGCGACCGCAATGGAAAGCTTACCCATCAGCCCCGGCAGAAAGAACCACAATTAGCGCGAGTAAGATTCGCGTCATTGTCCGCCCCGCGTACAACGAGACATTTCGGCGATTCGCCTAATCGGCCCCTCTGCGGAGCACCCTAATTGAGTGTCAACGCCGGAGAGATCATGCATCGGCTCGCCGGAGAGAAAATACATCAGTGATAGTGGCAAATGCGCATTCTGGGCGTTGGCGGATTGATGGAAGCGATCCGCGCCTAACACAGGCCCCGCGTCACCTTGTCGGGGGTCCCGACTAAAAACTCGCGTTTTTACACAGCCTGGACCCAACTGCGACATTTGCTGTGCACTGCGGCAAAGCACTTGATTACGGTTCCGGTCCCTATCGAAGTGGCTTGCCCGCTAGTTTGGCTCGGGTACAATAAAAATTGAGCACGGCTTTTTGGTTTGCCCCTTTAAGCGGCGCTCAGAGCCCCGGCCATGGGAGTTTCGATCCCCGGTGTGCCGGGGTTTTTCATTTAGGCAGCCGTGTCTGCTCTTGGCGGCGAAGCGGACAACCATCGGCCCAGACGCTGAATTGCTCCGCAGCGACTGACCCGTGAGCGACAATGGCCTCGCCCGCCGACTTCTACCCAAGGCTGCTTTCAGCCCCTTCCCGAGGTCTAGTTTAAACCGGTAGGATTCCGCATCAGGACTACAACAAAATAAGGCGATCAATGCGAACCGAATGGATTGTCATTACCGTTTTAGTCGTGATCGCGATCTACGCGATCGTGGTGTTCAACCGCCTGGTCCGCGGGCGCAATCTGGTGCGTGAGGGCTGGAGCGGGATCGACGTTCAATTGCGCCGGCGCAGCGATCTCATCCCAAACCTGGTTGAGATCGTAAAAGGCTACGCGACCCATGAACGCGATCTGTTCGTGGATATTGCCGCCAAGCGCACATCGGCGATCGCGGCGAATGGCGTGCCGCAAAAGGCCGCAGCCGAACAGGCGCTGCAAGGCTCGCTCGGCCGCCTGTTCGCGGTCGCCGAAGCCTATCCCGACCTCAAGGCCAACCAGAATTTTCTTGAACTGCAACAGCAGGTGGCCGAGCTTGAGAACCAGTTGCAGATGGCGCGGCGCTACTACAACGGCACTGTGCGCGATTTCAATATATCCATGCAGTCGTTTCCAGACGTAGTGATCGCGCGCACCTTCCATTTCCGCGAGCAGGATTTCTTCCAGATTGATGCCGCTTCGGTTGCTGTACCCAACGTCAGCTTCCCAGGAGCCTGAATTATGCTGAATCGGATTCTACTCGCCGCCTTTCTGTGCACGGCAACGCTGGGCAGCGCATTTGCAGCCGAGCGCATCCTGCGTTTTGTCAGTGATGTCGACGTTCAGCGCAATGGCGATCTCATCGTTACCGAGACCATCCAGGTGCAGGCGGAGGGGCGCGTGATCCGGCGCGGAATCTTGCGCGATTTCCCCACCACCTATACCCGCAATGACGGCTCGCGCGTCGAGGTCGGTTTCGAGGTGCTGGCGGTGTCGCGCGACAGCGGTACGGAAAATTACGTCACCGAGCGTATGGCCAACGGCATGCGCATTCGCATCGGTAATGCTGATCAAATGATCAGTCACGGCCTGCACGAATACGTCATCAAATACCGCACCACGCGCCAGGTCGGCTTCTTCGACACTTTCGACGAGTTGTATTGGAACGTAACCGGGACCGGCTGGACTTTTGCCATTGATTTCGTCGAGGCGCGCATCACGCTGCCCGAGAGCGTCGCGTTCGCTCAATCCACGTTATACACCGGGCCGCAGGGAGCGCGTGACAAGGATGCGCGCATCGTCGAGCAGCAGCCTGGCCGCATCGTGTTCCGCACCACAAAGGGGCTCGCCGTCGGCCATGGCCTCACGGTTGCCGTCGGCTGGCAGAAGGGCGTGATTGCGCTGCCAACCCAGGCGCAGAAGATCGATGCGTTGCTGCGGGATGTTCCCGGCATCCAGTATGCGGCTCTCGGTGGCGCCGGCGTGATGTTGTTTTATTTCCTCGCCTGGCTGGTGGTTGGCCGCGATCCGCGCAGCGGCACCATCATTCCTCTGTTTGCGCCGCCGGAGGGCATGTCGGCCGCCTCGGTGCGATATGTCGAAAAAATGAACTTCGACAACTGCGTTTTTACGGCGGCGATTATCGGTCTTGGCGTCAACGGTTATCTCAAACTCACCGGCACCGGCTCCACGGCGGCGATTCATCATCGCAAAGGCAGCAAGCCGCTCGACGCGGCCGAGCAGGCGGTGGAAACGGAATTGTTCGCCAAGAAATCCACTGCGCATTCCGACGATCGCGACCAGTCATTCCAGCGCATCGCGACCAGTGTGACGTGGGTGCGTGACGGTGCCGTTGGATGCTGTTTCTGATCTCAGTGTTTTCCTCTTTCGTCAAGTGCGGCGGTAGCCCGTCCCCTTAGTCAATA
>CANJPN010000255.1 GCA_947475855.1 Bradyrhizobiaceae bacterium | reverse complement strand
TCGCTGATGTGGCTGCTCGCCCAGCACCACCTGAAGGCGACCGAAATCCCCGCCCGTTGGTTCAAGCGCAGGACGACGCAACTCAGGCGCGGCCCACAGGCGGGCGCGGCTCTCCCACCTGACCTCAAGAGCGTGATGATGACCGTCCAGGCATCAGGCACAGGATTTATGGATGACATCGTGAAGGAAGCGCACAAGCGTTTTGGGGACAAACTCCTCGGCTACCAGAACGACTGCATCTATCCTTCCCTCCTCGGCCGCGGACTTCTTCGCCGAACCGAGACCACCCATTTTATGCTTTTCACCCGCCAGACATACGATCACACATCCGAAGGCAGGGAGCTTTGCCGGCGGATCGAAGCAATGTTCCAGGATGCGCGCCGGATCCCGGCGTTTCTCGATCACAGCCCAGCACAGGCTGCGGCACTGGCATTGTCGCTCGGCGGCCTGATTCTGTTGATGCCTGAGCTACGACCCCATCTTGAGGAAATAGCCAGCGTGGTTCGCCGGTCGGCAACGACGGACAGCAGTAGTGGCGGCAGCAGTGGCGGCGAATCGCTCTCGTCCGACACCTCCGTCAGCGATCGGAAGGGAAAGTCTGCCGATGAACAGACATCCGCCGAACGAGACGAATTCCACTTCGACTTCGCCAATCTGGATTTCGGCGATATCGACAACCTCGATTCGAGCCTTTCGGCCCTCGACGCGAGCTTCGATTCCTCTGCCGACTCCGGTAGTGGCGGAGACGGCGGTGGCGACGGTGGTGGTGGCGGCGGCGACTGAGACCTGACCATCGCGGTCTGGTAGATTGCGTGCTCGATTCGGTGTCGGCATCGAACTTGGAGCAACACCCATGGCCAACGGCAATGGGGCAGCACGCACTGCCATGGACTCTGCCGCAAAGACCTTGCCTGCCCGCGACGAGATCGCATCATACCATCTGATGGAAGAGGACCGTCTCGTGGGCGGCCTCGTCGAGCGCGCGATCTACTCTTCGGAAGAGCGCCGTCGCGTCGCCACGCTCGCTCGGCGCCTCGTCACGCAAGTGCGCGAAGGCCGCCAGCGTAACTCCGGCATCGATGCATTGATGAGCGAATACGCACTGTCCAGCGAGGAGGGCGTCATCCTGATGTGCCTCGCAGAATCACTGCTTCGGATTCCCGACACCGAGACCGCCGACCAGTTGATCGCCGAAAAGATCGGCAGCGGCAAATGGGAGAGCCACCTCGGACACTCCGACAGCCTGTTCGTGAACGCCTCGACCTGGGGCCTGTTGCTCACCGGCCGTATCGTCAAGCTCGGCAAGAGCAAAGCCGGACGTCCCACCAACCTGCTGAAACGTCTCGTCGCGAAATCCGGCGAGCCGGTGATCCGCCAGGCGTTGCGCCAAGCGATGCGTGTGATGGGCGACCAATTCGTCCTCGGCCGCACCATCGAGGAAGCACTGGAACGCGCCAAGCCCATGCAGAGGGAGGGTTACCGCTTCTCCTTTGACATGCTTGTGACATGCTTGGCGAGTCCGCCCGCACCCAAGACGACGCGGATCGGTACTACAAGCGCTACCTGACGGCTCTCGATTCTGTCGGAAAATCCGCAGGCCCCATGCTTGGCAC
The DNA here is from genome assembly GCA_947475855.1 of Bradyrhizobiaceae bacterium. Taxonomy (GTDB): domain Bacteria; phylum Pseudomonadota; class Alphaproteobacteria; order Rhizobiales; family Hyphomicrobiaceae; genus CAMDPA01. The sequence continues at coordinate 6,731 of CANJPN010000255.1, read as the reverse complement.
GCATGTCGCTGCCCTGATGGAACGCCCGAGCATCTCCGTGAAACTTTCGGCCCTGCATCCGCGCTTCGAGCCCGGCAAGTCCGAACGCCTCTCCCGCGAGTTGGCGCCGCGCCTGCTCGAAATCGCGCGCCTGGCTCGCACAAACGCTATCGGCCTGACGATCGATGCCGAAGAACAAGACCGCCTCGACATCACCCTCGGCATGTTCGGCGAGCTGTTCTTCGATCCAGCCCTGGAAGGCTGGCCGGGCCTTGGGATCGCGGTGCAAGCCTACGGCAAACGGGCCGTTCCCGTCCTGCGCTGGCTGCGGCGCCTCTCCGAACGCGGTGGCAAGCGCATTCCAGTGCGGCTCGTGAAGGGCGCCTATTGGGACAGCGAGATCAAGTGGGCGCAGGAACGGGGCTACGCAGACTATCCCGTGCTCACCCGCAAGCAGCACACCGACTTGTCCTACCTCGCCTGCATGCGGCTGATCCTGTCTGATCAGCGCTCGTTCTATCCCCAGCTCGCCACGCACAATGCACACACGCTGGCTGTAGCTCATATTGCCGGCGGCACGATGCCGTTCGAGCTGCAACGCCTGCACGGGATGGGCGAAGCCCTCTACGAAGAAGTGGTCGGTGAAGACAAGCTTGGCCGCCCATGCCGCATCTACGCGCCTGTCGGCAGTCACGAAGATCTGCTTGCCTATCTCGTGCGGCGTCTTCTCGAAAATGGGGCGAACACTTCATTCGTCAATCGGATCGCAGACGATCAAGAGCCCCTCGAGGCCATCATCAAAGACCCCATCGAGGCGACCGAACTCGAGCGCGAACTACCCGGCGGCAGGCCCAAGCCACTGCCCTTTCCCGGCTCGATCTATGGCACGCGCCGGAACAGTCCCGGCATCGCGCTCAGCGAAAGCGCGGTTCGCGACAAACTCTATGTCGAGATGGAAGCTGCGCTCAAAACGCCCCTGATGGCCGGCCCCTTGATCGACGCCAAACTCGGCGATCTCAACGCGCGACAGGAGGTTGTCACCTGCCCTCATGATCGGCGTGAGCGCGTCGGCTTCGTCACGCCGACCGAGACCCAATGGATTGCCCCCGCCATCGGTCGCGCCGTCGAGGAAGCCCACGCCTGGGACCGGCTGGGAGGCACGCGCCGCGCCCAGATCCTTGAACGCGCCGCAGAGCTTTTCGAGCGCGACCGGCCATTGCTGATGGCGGTAATTGTACGCGAAGCCGGCAAGACACTTGAAAATGCGCAATCGGACCTTCGCGAAGCCATCGACTTCCTGCGCTACTACGCCGCTGAAGCCCGCCGCCTGTTCTCAGGCTCGACGTTATTGCCGGGCCCCACCGGTGAACGCAACACGCTGGAACTTCGCGGCCGCGGTCCGTTCGCATGCATCAGCCCGTGGAACTTCCCGATAGCGATCTACACGGGCCAGATTGCAGCAGCCCTCGCGAGCGGCAACACCGTGCTCGCCAAGCCCGCCGAGCAAACGCCTATCACTGCGTGGCTCGCAACGAAGCTGTTGCACGAGGCCGGCGTACCTCCCGGCGTGCTGCAGTTCCTTCCAGGCAATGGTGCCGTGGGTGCAGCTCTCGTTCGCGATCCGCGCATCAAGGGCGTCGCCTTCACAGGTTCCAATGATACGGCCTGGGCCATCCAGAAAGCACTCACGGACCGGCGCGGCGCCATCGTGCCCTTTATCGCCGAAACCGGAGGTATCAATGCGATGATCGCGGACTCGACCGCACTGCCCGAACAGGTCGTGCGTGACGTCGTCCGCTCCGCCTTCGATAGCGCGGGACAGCGATGCTCGGCTGCCCGCGTGCTGTTCCTGCAGAACGAGATCGCAAATCGCGTTATCGAGATGATCGTCGGCGCGACTGAAACGCTCGACATCGGCGATCCCATCGACATCGAGACCGATATCGGCCCCGTTATCGATGCCCGCGCACGTGAATCATTGAACGCACACAAGACGCGAATGAACCGTGAAGGCCGCAAGCTCGTCGATGCGCCGCTCCCTCCCGACTGCAGGTTCGGCACCTATGTCACGCTGGCGGCTTTCGAAATCGACCGGCTGTCGATACTGGAGCGCGAAGTTTTCGGCCCGATCCTGCATGTAATCCGTTTCGAGCAGGGTCACCTCGACAAGGTCGTCACCGCGATCAACGACAGCGGTTTTGGCCTGACCCTGGGCCTCCACAGCCGGCTCGAAGCCGTTGCCGACTACGTTTCCGAACATGTCCGCGTCGGCAATCTCTACGTCAATCGCAACCAGATCGGCGCGGTCGTCGGCGTTCAGCCCTTCGGTGGCGAGGGACTGTCTGGAACAGGCCCCAAAGCAGGCGGTCCCAACACATTGGCTCGCTTCGCAACCGAGCGAACCCGCTCGACCGACATCACCGCGACTGGGGGCAACGCCCAGCTACTCGGTCTGGGTAGCGGAAAGCAGGGCTGATGCAGCCTATTTGGCATCAGGTTTGGACTCGAACCTCAATTTCGAAGTCCTGATATCGACCAACGGCCCGAGTTCGTAGACGTTGCGATAACCGTAGGTATAAAGCGCGATGTATGTCGACAGGTTGAGCGAGGCCGTCGGCAGCTTTGACGGGAACGGTCCCTCGGCTTCCCGGAAATTGTTGTTGCAGTAGATCAACACCCGCGTCGCCCTATCAGGAATGGTCCGCTCCAGGCTCTCCACGGTAATATCGGGAAAGCTGAGATTGATCGCGCCTCTCACATGCAACATGTCGTACATCTGCCGGCTCCTGGCATCGAGCACGACCGTCCCGGGCTCCAATGCCAGTCGCAGGAAATCTTCCTCGCTGAGCCGACGGTTCTCACGATGGCGGGCTGCCTCGACGGAAGTACGCAAAAAGCCATCCATATCGATCGCAGGGTTTGCGATTGTCGACTGCTGAGCCCGCGCGGCAACGCTGGCCACCGTTACGGCTGTTATCGTCAGCAGCATCACCGTGGCCGGCAGGGTCGGCAAGCGTCGCATCATCGAAATTCTCTCCGCCCAGACTATGTGTCGTCGATGATACCGCCCGCCGGATGGAGATTTAATGGCCGCTCAAGGCAGAACTATTGAAATGATGAACAAAGGATTTCCCCTGGCCCGATACTGCCGCATGTCCACCTGATCGCCGCACCACCGGGGAAAGCGACGTCAGGGCGTCTTGGCAGCGGCCCAAAAATGGGCCAGCAATCACACCAGACCGTAGACACTACGAGACAACGGAGACGAGCATGGCCGCAGGCGGCACGGGCACCTTCGACAACGAAGAAGCAGTGGAGTGGATCTCCGGCTTCGGCGCTGACGGTGCAAATGCAATCGAGGAAGCGTTCGAGGTGATCAATGATCTCGAGCCCGGCGATTACATCGAGGCCGATGTGGCGTCACATGCGCTCGCGGCCGCCGAACTCGTCGCTGCCGCCCGCGATGGCGACGTCTCGCACTTGCCCAAGGATGCAGTAGCCAGTCTTCGTGAGAACGCAGCGAAAATCAACGCAGCCAAGCTGCTCTCGGCAGGACGCAAGGCCGTAAATCGCGTCCTGAAGCAATCCGAGTTGAAGGAGCAGTGGGAAGACGAGCCCGACGGCGAGGACTGGGAAGATGGCGTGCGCGATCTGCTTGAACGCCTGAAGGGCTGATCCCTCGAAGCTCACCCTCCCGCGCCGTCGACATCCGGTTCGACGTCTTCGAGCTTTCGAAGCTCGATCAGGCCACGATTGAGCTCCGCCCCCAGGAGCACAATCACGGCGCTGGCCCAGAAGAAGATCAAGGTGGCCATGATCTGCGACATGCCGCCATAGAAGCGCGCATAGTCGTTGAGATCCAGATAGCGCGAGAACAGGCCAGCCACGGCGAGCCAAAGCAATACGCTCAGCAGCACGCCGGGCCAAACCTCGCGGATCGTGCGTCGCCCGGCGGCAAGCCAAATGTGCATAGCGAACAACTGAACAGCTATCACGCCACCAGCCACCAGATACCGCGTCCCCGACGCAAGCCAGTTTGAGGCAAGCAGCCGCTGCACCCAGGCCGCCTCGGGCCGCGCCAACCACTGCGGTTCGATCCGCGCGGCGATGGCGGGCCATACGACGAGCCCTGCGGTCAGCACGAGGAGCGAGATCGCTCCGACGACGACGAAACAAGCGGATACGGTCAGGCACAGGGGATAGCGGCGTGTTTCGGCTACGCGATAGGCCCCATTCAACGCCTCTCGCATCGTCTCGATAGCCCCCGTCGCGAAAAACAGTGCGAACGCAGCACTCACCGTGACGAGATCGATCCGCGTCGTTCCCATGATCTGCAAAACCTCGGGCTCTAGCGTCTCCGCGACACGCTTCGGCAACGTCTCGACCATGATGCTCACAGCCTGATCCGCAAGCTCCCGCCCACCAACGATCCCCGCAAGCGATCCGATAAAGATGCAGAACGGGAACAGCGATACGATGAACGAAAACGCGACCGCGCTCGCCAAAGTGATCCCGCTCTGCTCATAGAGTGCGACGATCGCCTCGAGCAACGTACTGTGCTTGCTGAGCTTGGGCTGCATGAGTGCAATTCCCCGAGAAAATGGCGGCATCGCCCGCTGGACTGGTTCAGCCATTGCTATAAGGCGCAACTCATGGCGTAGGAAGACGACCGCACCCGCACAACAGTATCATCATGGGCCGCGCGCCATCGTCCCGCCCGCAACAGGCAGAAAAGTTGTGCCGCTAACCCCTCCTCCGATTAGCTCGCACTTCCCCCCCCTTGAACGCCGGATCACCCAACCTAAATGATTCCTCAGCGCAGGCCTCCAGAGGATGCGCGCACTGAACCGCCTGGCCATCACGGCAGGCAAACACAACTGGTCGCTTCAAAAGGAGGACCCAATGCGTCCCTATGACTTTGCCCCACTGTATCGCTCCACCGTTGGCTTCGACCGGCTGTTCCACATGCTGGACAGCGCCGGCAATACCAGCGAGGACAGCGGCTATCCCCCGTACAATATAGAGCGCCTGGCGGATAACAGCTATCGCATCACGATGGCGGTTGCAGGCTTCACACGCGACGAAATCACCATCGAGGTCAAGGAAACAGCGCTGACTGTGCGCGGCGAGAAGAAGACCGACGAAACCAAGCGCGAGTACCTCCATCGCGGGATTGCACAGCGTGGCTTCGATCGGCGCTTCCAGCTTGCTGACTTCGTCGAAGTTACGGGCGCCGACATCAAGGACGGCTTGCTGCACGTCGACCTCGTCCGCAATATCCCCGAGCGGATGAAGCCCCGAACGATTGCAATCGGCTCGGCTGAAACAACCAAGCACCTCGAGGTGTCGGCGGGTTGAACTGCGTAACCCCCTGAGCGGGCCGAGCAGAATGAAACGTAAGTAATCTGCTCGCCCGTCAGCCGTGAGAATTAAATGAGCGCCGGCCTCGCCGCGCCGTTGGCTTGTCCAGCGGTTCGGCGTCAGGCCGGCGTGTTGGCTTGCAGGCGACGGTCTTAATTCGAGATTCAAATCCAACCGACCAGAGGCTTTCGAGACGACGAAGTTTGGACTTCAATTGTCCGCCAACTCATTGCAACTCGAAAAAGCCAAAAGAACCGCCCGTGGGTGGCTCTTTCTGTTGAGCTGACACCGTTGTCAGAACCGGATTATCGCGCCAGTGCGGAACGTCTGGATGTCGTCGAGCCGGCATGATGACCCGCATCGAGGATCATGGCAGCAGCCGCGATCCATTGCGAGATACCACCACCCCGATACCGCCTCTGCGAACCGACGATCAGTGCCGTCGCACCGAGCGAATTGATCACGTCGTTGGACGTCACCGCCTGAACATTGCCGTTGCACGCCGCGAAGGTCCAACGACAAGCAAGGGCAAGCCGCCCTGTCAACTAAGCTGCGGCGATCCGCTATTCCCGGTTCAAACTCCAGTCACGCCGGCCACCAGCGCAGAACCCAGCACGATGACAACCGCACAGTACAACTACTACGTAGCGCGGCTCGCACATTGCCAGATAAAATAAGCGCTTGAATTGCTACGGAGTTGGCATGCCCCGTTGGTCACCAGCCAGAATTTGGATTCTTGGGGTTGGCTACTGCCTGACCGCGCTGGCGTTCGACTGGTTGAGCAACATCGGCCTCTACCGGGGTCTCGGGGTCACACCTTGGACCCCTGCTTCTGGACTAGCTGTCGCCTTTTCATACATTTACGGCACCCGCGGCTTGGTTCCGATCGCACTTGCCGAACTGCTGATCTTGCTGATCACCAATAAGGCAGGCTTCTCCTTTGGCATCATCTTACTGCTGACCATCAGCAGCGCTGCCACGTGGCTCGTCGGCGGAGCGATCCTGCGATCCATGCCCGAGTTCGACCCGCGTCTAGGCTCTGTGCAAGCTCTGTTGCGCTTGATCCTGATCGCTGTCGCTCTGTCAGCAATCAGCTCGATGATTTACGTAGCTGCACTTTCGGCCTCTAATTTCATCGGCGAGGCAAACTTGTTTCCAGTGACCTGGAGACTGTTGGTCGGCCACCTCGTCGGAATACTGGTCGTCGCTCCCATACCACTGATGCTGCACGCTGGTTGGCGCCTCCCTCGAATAACGCCGACCCGGCTTCTCCAGATCTTGGTCTTGCTCGCAGCGCTTTGGGTGATTTTCACCTACCGGGCAGCCACCGCCTATCAGTTGTTCTATCTGCTGTTCTTACCGCTGTTGTGGATCTCGATAAGAGACGGAAT
>CANJPN010000254.1 GCA_947475855.1 Bradyrhizobiaceae bacterium | reverse complement strand
GGCGCGGCCAGCGTCAATCATAACTTCGCTCGGCCGCCTCGTCTCATCCTGATTGACGCGCCGTTCTCACCCAGATTGTCGCGCTATACCGCATGTCCCATGCGGCGCAAGGAGAGATTTACATGACGCAGTCGGGCTCCGCTGAACAGCGCCGTGAGCCGCTGTCGGGGCTCGTCGAGCGGGTGACGTTCCACAGCGCCGAGACCGGCTTCTGCGTGCTGCGCGTCAAGGTGCGCGGCCACCGCGACCTCGTCACCGTGCTCGGCGCGGCGGCCGAGGTGCATGCCGGCGAGCACATCCAGGCGAGCGGCGAGTGGCAGCAGCATCGCGAGCACGGCCAGCAGTTCCGCGCAAGCTTCTTGCAGCTCGTGCCACCATCCTCGCTCGAAGGCATCCGGCGGTATCTGGGCTCCGGGCTCATCAAGGGCATCGGCCCGCACTTCGCTGACCGGCTGGTCAATGCCTTCGGCGAGAGCGTTTTCGATGTCATCGAGTGTACGCCCGAGCGCCTGCTCGAGGTCGACGGCATCGGCAAAACGCGGCTCCAGCGCATCACCTCGGGCTGGGCCGACCAGAAGGCCATCCGCGAGATCATGGTTTTCCTGCAGAGCCACGGCGTCGGCACGTCGCGGGCGGTTCGCATCTTCAAGACGTACGGCGCCGATGCGATCCCGCTGGTCAAGGAGAACCCCTATCGCCTGGCCCGCGACATCCGCGGAATCGGCTTCATCACCGCCGACCAGATCGCCCAGAAGCTCGGTATCCCGAAAACCTCAATGCTGCGAGCACGCGCCGGCATCAGCTACGCACTTTTGCAGGCGATCGAGAACGGCGACTGTGGCCTTCCCGAGACGGAGCTGCTGACGCTCGCCCAGAAGCTCCTCGAGATCGGGCTGGACCTGCTCGCTGAGGCGCTGGCGCTTGAGCTCGCGGCCGGTACCGTGGTTGCCGACACGGTCGGTGACCAGCCGTGCGTGTTCCTGCCGCATCTGCGCCATGCCGAGGATGCCATCGCCATAGCCATCCGTTCCCTGCAGGCAGGCCGGCCATCGTGGCCGTCGATCGATGCGGGGAAGGCGATCGACTGGGTTGAGGCGCGGCTCGGCGTCAAGCTGGCGGCGGGCCAGCGCGATGCCGTGACGAGGGCACTCGCCTCGAAGTTGCTGATCATCACAGGGGGCCCCGGCGTCGGCAAGACCACCATCATCCGCGCAATCCTGACGATCCTGAGAGCCAAGGGAGTTACGCCGCTGCTGGCGGCACCGACCGGGCGGGCCGCGAAGCGCCTCGCCGAGACCACGGGTCTTGAAGCCAAGACCATCCACCGCCTGCTCGAGTATGATCCGAAAGGAGGCGGGTTCCTGAAATGCAAGGAACTACCGCTCGAGTGCGATCTCCTGGTGCTCGACGAGACATCGATGATCGACGTGCCGCTGATGGCGTCGGTGCTGAAGGCGCTGCCCGATACCGCCGCGCTGCTGATCGTCGGCGACGTCGACCAGTTGCCCTCGGTCGGACCGGGACAGGTGCTGGCCGACCTGATCGGCTGCGGGCGATTGCCGGTAGCGCGCCTCACCGAGATCTTCCGCCAGGCGAGCGCCAGCCGCATCATTGTCAATGCGCATCGGGTCAATGCGGGGACGATGCCCGATCTCGCGGCGCCCGACGGCGACAGCGACTTCTATTTCGTCGAGGTTGCCGACGCGGAGGATGCCGCCGCCAAGATCGTAAAAGTGGTGGCCGAGCGGATACCAGCCCGTTTCGGCCTCGATCCGATCAGCGACGTGCAGGTGCTCTGCCCGATGAACCGCGGTGCCGCAGGAGCACGCGCGCTGAACCTAGCGCTGCAGACGGCACTCAATGCAGCCAGCGGCGCGGCTGCCGTCGAGCGCTTTGGCTTCACCTACCGGATCGGCGACAAGGTCATGCAGGTCGAGAATAACTACGACCGCGAAGTGTTCAACGGCGACATCGGGTTTATCACCAACGTCGATCACGACGAGGGCGTAGTGACGGTCAACATCGACGGCCGGCTGGTGGTCTACCCGTTCGGTGAACTCGACGAGCTGGTGCTCGCCTACGCGACGACCATCCACAAGTCGCAGGGCTCCGAGTACCCGGCGGTGGTGATCCCGGTCTCGACCCAGCACTACGCCATGCTGCAGCGCAATCTGCTCTACACCGGCATGACGCGCGGCAAGCGCCTTGTTGTGCTTATCGGACAGCGGAAAGCCATCGCTATTACCGTGCGTGGCATTCAAGGACGCCGTCGCTGGTCGAAACTGCGCGAGTTGCTCGGGCTCGAAGACACTGTCTTGGGTAACCGTCAGCCGAACCGCGCCATGAATGCGCGATCCAGCGCGGATGGGTGGTGATACTTGGACGGCGCTCCGAAGGGGAGCTGTCGATCGGCGTCGGCGTGTGCCCCCAGACGCGCGCCCTCAGCATGCCCGCAGTACATCAGGTCAAGGCTGACGACGTCAGCATCAAGCTACTGAGTCGCCCGTGAAGTATCGCTAGGCCTTTGAACAATCTGGATGATCCGGCCTTTATCGTGCGCTGGAGTTGCAGGATTTCCTCGCTTGGTCGGGGATTTCCTTGCAAATCGCAAATAGCGGTTTCGCCTCTCCTTGAGGCGTGATTCCGTCACCTTCAGGGTAGCACGGGAGGCGGCAGATGCGGCCACGCGAGCAGACGAGGGGCCAGGACGATCTGTTCCGGGCGCGGCTCGATCAGATCATCGACATGCGCCACGAGTTGGTGCGGCTTGCCGGCCTGATGAACTGGCGGCTGCTTGATCACAAGCTCGGCGATATGTATACGGATGGCCCAGGCCAGCCGCCGCTGCCGACACGGCTGATGGCCGGCCTGTCGATCCTCAAGCACACGCACGATCTGTCGGACGAAGAGCTGGAGCGGCGGTGGGTTGAGAACCCGTATTTCCAGTTCTTCTGCGGCGAGGAGTTCTTCCGCCACACATCGCCGTTCGACCGCTCCTCGCTGTCGCGTTGGCGCACGCGCATGGGCGAGGCGCGGCTCGAGATCCTGCTGCAGGAGAGCCTTTCAGTGGCGGTCAAGACCGAGGCGGTCGATGTCAAGGATCTGTCGAAGGTCGTCATCGACACCACCGTGCAGGAGAAGGCCATCACATTCCCGACCGATGCGAAGCTCGCCAACCGCGCGCGAGAGAAGCTGATCAAGCTCGCGGCCAAGCACGGCCTGAAGCTGCGGCAGGGCTATCCGCGCGTCGGTAAGCTCGCCCTGATGAAGCACCAGCGCTACGCGCACGCCAAGCAGTTCAATCGCGCACGCCGCGAACTGCGCCGCCTCAAGACCTACCTGCGGCGCGTCATCCGCGACATCGAGCGCCAGCTGAAAAAGGCGCCGTGGCTGGAGCCCATCTTCCGGCCGATGCTGTTCCTCGCGCAACGCGTGCACGATCAGCAGCGTGGTCAGCGCGGACCCAAGGTCTATTCGCTGCACGCGCCCGAGGTCGAGTGCATCGGCAAAGGCAAGGCGCGCAAGCCTTACGAGTTCGGCGTCAAGGTCTCGATCGCGACGACAGTCGCGTCCTCGGCCGGAGGTCAGTTCGTGCTCGTGGCGAAGGCGCTGCCGGGAACCCCCTACGACGGGCACACGCTCTCGACGGTGATCCCGCACGTCGAGGCGCTCATCGGCCACGAGGTCAAACGCATCATCGCCGACAAAGGTTATCGCGGCCACGGCCTGCAGTCGCCCTACAGCATGCGGGTGTTCGTGTCGGAGCAGAAGAGGGGCGTGACGCGCCAGATCAAGCGCGAGCTGAAACGAAGATCGGCGGTCGAACCGGTGATCGGTCACTTGAAGAGCGATCACCGAATGGACCGCAACCTCCTGATCGGTAGCGAGGGCGACGCGGCCAACGCCGTGCTCGCCGCTATCGGCTACAACTTCGCTAGACTGCTGGCCTGGCTGAGAAGGCTTTGGCGTGCCATGTTCAAGCTGTTGGTGGGCGTGGCGCTGGCCAACTCGACGGCCCGTCCGGCCGCCCCAACCGCTCTCGCTGCGTGAGAACGCAAAATTTCACGGCCGACTACTGAAAACGCGGGCATCATGCGCTCAGTTCGACGCGCGCAGGTGGGGGCAGGATTGCACGCCGCTCAGGGGGCAGGGTCGCAAACCGTCAACGACTACATGCGGAGCAAGGGCTTCGCGGAGAAGATCGCCGACAGCTTTGTCCTCACCGGAGCTCCGATCGTCATGGTCAATCCGACCTGGATCGTCGGGCCAGGCGAGGGATTCATGACACCGGTCGCTCAGGTCATCCGGCATGTCATGCGCGGCCAGATGCCCGCCATCAATCCAGCGGGCATCAACATTGTCGACGTGGACGACGTCGCCGACGGACACGCGCTCGTGGAGGAAAAGGGGGCGCATCGGCGAGCGCTACATCCTCGGTGGGGAGAACGTGGATTATCACGCATTCCTCGACGAGATTGCCGATGCAGCCAGCGTGCCCCGGCTCGCTCACGCTGCCGCGACACCCTCGGCCTTTCCTAAAGAGTTCCTGTTCTACGACTCCAGCAAGGCCCGCCGTGAGCTCGGTTGGTCCTCCCGTCCGCTCATCGAGACGATCGCACGATCGGTGGCTTACATGCGCACGAAGGGCTATTAGACATTCATTGGCAGGCGTCGCGCTGGCGCGCGCGATCACCAGTGTCACCGCCAGAATCTGTGCCCGCCGAAGCCGAACCTTACTGCGCGCGCGCGAGGCTCATACGAACCTCTTTCAACCCCGACCCTTGGGTGGTCAGCAGCACGGATTGACTACTCCCTGTCACCGCGATGCTCATCGTAGCTTTCATTCCGCCACCATCGACATTGAGCACCATGCGTCCGGCCTCAATGCGCCCCGAAAGATTGCCCTGTACGTTGAAGGTACGCTCCTCCCAGGTCCCGGAGAGCTGAGTGCCGTTGACCGACAAGGTCGAGCGCACCTGAATGCTGTAGCTGGGTGATGCGCAGCGAATGGCGACACCAAGGCTGTTCAGGCCATCCATCTGGCGATAGTAGCCATTGCACTTGATCTGCTCCGACTTGCCGTCGTCGACGACAACGCGGCCAGATCCGCCCCAGGTTCCTATGAACGGCTGCAGCTTGTCGGCCTGGACGGGACACGCGAGAACCAAGGCAAGAGAAGCTGCACAAGCGCTACTACGCACAACCGGCATGCGATAATCCCAGGACCGAGGTAGAGGACAGAGCCGACCGTCTCCGGCCGGCTCTGCGATGCCTGCGACGCTCGGCGTGCTGAGCGGCGCGAGCAAATACGCGCTTACTTCTTCTGAGGATTGGTGTCGGGCTTGCCCGACGCCAGCTTGGCCAAGTCGTCGACCAACTTGACGGGGGCCATGAGAATGTCGTCGACGACCTCGACGATGGTCTTGGGGGCGGGCTCGGACTTTTTCTTGTCCGCCGCAGACGCGTTCGTTGAAACGAGAGCTGCCGTCAAGCATATCGCAGTGCAAATTCGGATCATGAAGTCCTCCTGATTTCGACTACGGTAGCATTTAGCAGGCCCGCATCGGGTTAAACAATATCATCCGTCGAATTTCGAACGCGACGTGCTTTAAATATCACAGTGAAATCTGAAGTTTATACATCCGTATAAATCTAAGATTAGAATCTAACACGATGCTCGAGCCCGATAGGAGGCAAGCGAGAGTCGGTCATATTTCCTCGCACGGCCTAAGCGGCTTGGCGAACCGGGTCGCTTCGTGCGGAAGCGTCAGAGCGGAGAGCGGCGCTGCTTCGGATTGCATTGCGACCGAGCTCCGTTGGAGCTCAAGTCGGGGATCAGCTCACTCTCACGCACTTCGTTTGGAGCGGCGTCGCGCTTACGCTTGTGACACTCTGGTCATGGTCAAAGCGGAAGCCGAGCGTGCCGTCATTCGCGCTAGAAACTCCTTGCTCAGCTGCCTGAGGGCCTCCCCCGAGGCACCGGGATATTTCGCATGATAGGAGCGGCGATCGCCATGATGGATCGCGAGGCGCTGCAAGGCCATTGTCGCCGGCACGATGGTCGAGAACATCTTCAAGTCTGTGAATGTCTGCAGCTTCCCGAGGATGGCGTTTGCCGCGTCGTTTTCCTGGTAGCTGTTGACGACGATGCCGAGCCAGCTCGATAGCGTCCCGCCCGGGCAAGCCCGTCGGAAGTCGAGCACAAGATCGAGCGCGCTCAAGGAGATCTTGTCGGCCTTGATCGGAGCCAACTGATAATCGCAGGCCTGCAGCCAACTTTCGGTCGAGAGATAGAGGCCAGGGGAGCAATCGACCAGGATCAGATCATACGTCTCGCGCAGGGCGTCGAGCAGGTGGCGGACGGCACGAAGGAGATCTGCATCGCGCCCACTCCTGGTGAGCTGCCGCTCGAGCTCGATCAAGCCCGTTCCCACCGGCAGGATATCCAGTCTCCCGGCATCATCGATATCGGACCCGCCAGCTCCGACGCCGGATGCGATGAGGTACTCCATCGCGGCGGCTTCGCTCGGGTTCAAGGCAGCCGACAGCAGAGAGACGAGCGTGATGCGATCGGTTCTGGGCGTATCATTCTCAATATCCATCATGGCGGTGAGGCTGCCCTGGGGATCGGCATCGATGAGAAGCACCGTCAAAGGAGTCTCGCAGGCAATCGTCTCTGCGAGCCCGAGGCTGATGGTCGACTTGCCGACACCGCCTTTCGAGCTCATGACGGCAGCGGCTGTTCCGGAGCGGAGCGTCGGCGTCATCGAGGTGGATGCTTTCCTGGGCAATCAGCCTGCCTACGCAGGATGGAGGGCTTCGGCAGGCCGACCCGGATATGCCGAATTATTTCGGAGCCGGTGCGTCCACGACGAACGGCGGTCGCTCTTATTTGGTGGCAGCCCCGTCGGACTGGGGTGAGCGCCGCCGCGACTTGCCCTCGAAAAACGCTCCTTGCTCGATGCTGAGCGACTGATGGAACACGTCGCCTTCCAGCTTGCATGAGGCAGCGAGAACGACGCGGTCCGCCTTGACCGATCCCATGACCTCGCCGTGAACGATGACGTCGTGCCCGGATATCGTGCCGGTAATCTTCGCGGTCTCGCGTACGAGAACGTTGACCCCCTGGATATCGCCCTGGACCGTCCCGTGAATGTGCAGCTCACCTGCCGACATGAGATTGCCGACGATGCTGAGGTCTGCACCGACGACAGATGGCCCCCATGTTGCGGACCGCCCGGCCAATGGAGGGGGAGAGAGAGGCGAAGGCGCCACGGCGGTCGCCGCCGGTTCGTTCTTACGGATCGAGCGCATGGTGGACATCCAGTTGAAGTCGTGGCCCCATAGCGGTAGACCGCGACCGCCGGTCAAATTAGAGGTTGTGGATAAACACGTCGCCGATATCTGTCAATCGGCGCGTAACTTTGACCCGCCATTGAAATCAGCAGACAACTGATATTTATTGTGGACGGTATCTCCGATCACGGATTCCACCGACCGCGCATGCGCCACACCGGGACGTCAAGTATTACGGCAGCCAACGGCAGTGAGCCTCGTCGGCGAGCGCACTACAATCGCTCAGCCCGAGCCCCACCGCCAATCGAATTCTCCCAGCTGATGGAGGCGGGCTATCGCCACCGCCGATGCCCCTCCGGCGGCAATCAGTTCAACCAGAGGGCCAGCCCACGGTGTTGCTGCATTCCAAGCGTCCACCTCGTGCAGAGATATGAAGCGAATGATGGCAAAACCTGCAGCGAGCGAGGCGAATCCGATGGCAAGTCGATAGCGCTTGATGAAGTCCCTCATCCAGAGCACCCCAAACAGGACAATGACTGCCACAGCGAATACGACGGCTACTGTCGCGATGATCTGAAATTCTCTACGGCCAGCGTACAAGCCATTATCCTTCGCGAGCGTGCGAAGCCAATCGCCCAACCGGTCTGACCAGCCCAAGCCCCGAACCAGCTTTATCTGGGAGTATAGGGCGAACATCGCTGCCAACACTGCCCATCCCGGTGCGTCGGACCCGGGAATGCCACGCAGCCGTGCCCGGCTGCAAGCCCACGCTGCCCAAGCTCCGAGCAAGCCTGCTATTAGGAGGGCGGCAATATTCAACAACTTAAACTCGGGCATGTTGCTAGTGTTCCCCGTCTGACAGATGATTCCCGTCTGGCCGCAAATCAGTCATTGTGCGGGGCATGAGACGCGATGACATCTGCCTCTACGTGAGCCCGGCGAACCATGCCCGGCTCGATGCGATCATCAAGGATCGCAACAGCTCGCGCAAGGCCGTGTGGCGCGCCGAGATCGTGCTGGCAACGGCGGCGGGTCACGGCACCAACGAAATCATGCGGCTCACGGGGAAGTCGAAGCCGTGCGTTTGGCGGTGGCAGGTGCGCTACG
>CANJPN010000253.1 GCA_947475855.1 Bradyrhizobiaceae bacterium | reverse complement strand
GGAAT
The DNA here is from genome assembly GCA_947475855.1 of Bradyrhizobiaceae bacterium. Lineage (GTDB taxonomy): Bacteria > Pseudomonadota > Alphaproteobacteria > Rhizobiales > Hyphomicrobiaceae > CAMDPA01. The sequence goes on along the minus strand of CANJPN010000253.1, from coordinate 8,405 downwards.
CATGGTTCGCCACAGCAGCAAACCCCCATCACGATTTGCAAGGAAATCCACGGGGAAGCGTGGAAATCCGGCAACTCAAAGCCAGACTTCCCGCTCGATCAGCAAACGAGATCAGCAGGTTGAAGAAACTTCACGGCCGACTAGAAAAAGGCTGCGTTTCCGCAGCCTTCCCTCTTCCGGCTTTGTTTGCGCAGTCGGCTACTGCGGCATGAACGATACGTGATGGCTCAGGATCGCCCACTGCCGGCGCGATTCGCGAATGATCGTCATGGAGAAACGCGCCTGGTTGTTGCGCACCGCGCCATCCTTCAACTTGGCCTTGAGCTCCATTGTGCCCACCACCATGGTTACGCGTTTGCGCGGGTTCGTATGGATCTTGCCGACTGTGGCCGAACGCTCGGCGACATTCTGTCCCGTACGGTCGTAGTGCTGCTTGATGGCGTCGATTCCGATGACCGACTCCTTTGACTGCGAGCCCCACAGCAGTGCGTCCCGCGTGTAGACCTTGGTCATCGGTTCGCCGGATTTCGTCGCATAGGCTTCCGCCCATGCCTTGACGAGGTTCTGTGGCGTATCGACGAGTTGTGCTTGGGCAGGCATCGCCATCATCAGCAGCGCACCGGCCGCAGCGAAGGCCGCCGTCCGGGTTCCCGACATTCCGATCATGCGTGGTGTTCTCCAATGGCGTCCGGCAAATGTGTCCGACGTGCGCGGCAATTATGCGGCGAGACGAGACGGCGATAGTTTAATTTGCATACTTACATAACAACGAAACTGGCCATGACAATCCGGTGACGAAGTCGCGCGTAGGCCGAAGCCAAGTTGCCGCACTGCAGCAGAGCTATCGCTAGCGGTAAGGAAGAAAATAGTCAATTCAACAGCTTGATCATTGGCTTGATGGAAAGAAGGCTCGCGAACTCACTTGGTCGGGGTGGGGCCTCGCATCACATATCGAGGTGGGCCGAATTCCGCACAGCATGCATGCGGTAAGCGCATTCCGCAACACGTCCCAGCATGCTTCCCTTTGATTTTTGAACTGCCTGCGGTCGAGAAACAATCGAGAGGGAGGAAGCCGATGTTCTACGAGCCCGAGAAGAACGACCACGGCCTGCCACATGCGCCGTTCAAGTCGTGCATTGTGCCCAGGCCGATCGCGTGGATTTCCACGATGAGTCGTACCGGCCAGGTAAACCTTGCCCCATTCAGCCAATGCAACATTCTGGGCTGGGACCCGCCCTACATCATGTTTTCGGCCAACACTCATTTCGACGGTCGCCGGAAGGATAGCGTAGCGAACGCCGAGGAGACAGGCGAGTTCGTCTTCAACATGGCGACCTATGCGCTGCGCGATGCTGTGGTCCTGTCCAGTCACATTATGGATTCAGGTATCGACGAGATGGCGGCCGCCAAGCTCACACCGGCCGCCTCGCGCCTCGTGAAGCCGCCGCGCGTGAAGGAAAGCCCGATCGCCTTCGAGTGTCGCCACTTTCAAACTATGGTGGTCCCTTGCGATACACCGGGCACTTTCAACTCGCTCGTTGTCGGCCGCGTCGTCGGTGTCCATATCGACGATGAGGTGATCGACAAGAGCGGCAAGCTCGACATGCTGAAGGTGCGCCCGTTGGCCCGGATGGGCTACCTCGACTACACCAGCGTGACCGACATCTTCGAGCTGCGCCCCGAAGGCATTCCCGACCGCATGATCATCGGAATGAGCGGCGGCAAGCCGGGAAGCCAGCGGCAGTAAACAGGCGTGTGGGCACATTTCCCGGCACCCACTGCCTGCTCGGCACTCACTCCACCTCCAGCACCATCTCGACCTCGACGGAGATCTGGCTCGGCAGCGTCACCATGCCGACGGCGGAGCGCGCGCCTCGGCCCGCTTCGCCGAACACCTCGACGAACAGGTCCGAGAAGCCATTCATCACTTTTGGCGTGTCGTTGAACGTCGGCACGGAGTTGACCATGCCGAGCACCTTGACGACGCGCTTGACCTTGTCGAGCGAGCCCAGCACCTGGCGGATGTTGACCAGCATGTTTAGGCCCACCTGCCGGGCGGCGGCGTAACCCTGCTCGACTGTCAGCGCCTCGCCGAGCTTGCCCGTGATCGCGCTGCCGTCATTGAGCCGCGGACCGACGCCCGACATGAACAGCAGGTTGCCGCTCCTGACGCCGGCGACGTAGTTCCCGACCGGCTTGATCCCCGGCGGCAGGTCGAGCTTCAATTCCTTTACTCGGGCTTCGGCACTCATGGTGTTCTCCTGGTGTTGACCTTCGAGCGCGATCTTGGGGTTCACAAGAAGACAAGACAAGACAAGAGATGGATACATGCCCCCTGGCGGATTGCGCTGCAGGTGGCAGCTTTACGCGCGCGGTCCCTCCCACGCATCCCTCCGCCTTTCGCATCAAGGTGCAGGCGAAAACCGCTGAATATCAAGGCGCGCTGTGGCTGATCAGGTTCGCCAGCCACTGGCTTCGCGATTCAAACGCCGCGAATAACGCGCCCGGGAATGTGAGTAAGGGCACGCACGTCAGCGGGCGGTTCGTTGGCGTCGCGAGCGGCCTGCACCTCTTCACGTAATCGAACGCCGGAAACCGCGTGCGAATGGTTTTGCCTGAGAGGGCGGCGCCGCGCGGATTCCTCGGCATTTGATATTATTTTTTCCGCAGAGACCTGATCGACAAAAACAACACCGACACCCTTTTCCCGTTGGTGCCGCACGTTGCAAATATGCTCGACCCCGCTGGCCTCGATCTTGAGCCGGATGATCGGCGGCAGCACTAATTTCTCTTTGAACTCGAGGTGCGCACCTTGGTCAGACTGATTGGTCACGACGCAGTGAACGGACCCGCGACCCGGGATAAGGGCGATCCCGTGCAGAAGGGCTTCGCGCCGGCCGAATTGGCGCCGTTCTGGTTGAGGATTGTTCTTCATGTCTTCCTCTCGGGTTCCCCCGGGAGCATGAAGCCATAGAGTTGTTCAGTTTGGGTCAAGTTCGCTGATAAGTTTTGAAGCAATTTACGTTAGGTGACCGGATAGAACGCTGGAGTGAGCGCTAATTGTTCCCGGATCACCCCGATCCCGTCATCACAACAACGGCCGCGCTTGCCGCACCATCTCCGTCGCGGCCGGATAGTCTATTTTGCCCGAGCCGAGCACCGGGATACTCCCCACCACCATCACCGCCTTCGGTACCCACATTTCCGGGAAACCCGCCGCCTGCGCATGCCGTAGCAGTTCGGCCTTGTCCGCGTCGTGACGGTCTGTGATCAACACGAGCTGCTCGCCCTTGCGCGGGTCGGGTAGCGACACGACGACGTGATTGCCCTCGGGCCATATCGACGACGCCAACGTTTCGACCGCCGCAAGCGACACCATCTCGCCGCCGATCTTCGCGAACCGCTTCGCCCGCCCACGAATGGAAATGAACCCCGCGCCGTCGACCACTACGATGTCGCCGGTGTCGTGCCATCCCCCTACCGTTGGCGTCACGACGCCGGGCACGTCGGCATGCAGATAACCGAGCATCACGTTCGGCCCCCTGACGACGAGCTTGCCGCCCTCCGTGATCCCTTCGACCGGGTCGAGCCGGTAGTCGATGCCCGGCAGAAAGCGGCCCACGGTTCCCGGCCGGTTGTCGTTCGGCAGGTTGCAGGCGATGACCGGCGAGCACTCCGTCGCCCCATAGCCTTCCGCGATCGTCGTGCCACTCTTTGCCCACAGCGCGCGCGTTGCGTCCTTGACGCGCTCCGCTCCCGCAACGACGAACCTCACGCTGGCGAGATCGCCTGGGTCCGCCGCGCGGCCATATCCTTGCAGGAACGTATCCGTCGCAACCATGACGGTCGCCTGCGTCTGGAGGATCAGCTTCGGGATCTGCTTGTAGTGCAGCGGGCTCGGATAGAGCACGACCTTCAGGCCCGACAGCAGCGGCATCAGCGTGCCAGCCGTCAGCCCATAGGAATGAAACATCGGCAGCGGGTTCATCATCACGTCGGCGGGAGATAGCGCGCCGTCTGCGTGCTGGTAGATTTGCCGTGCATTGGCGACGAGGTTCCGGCTCGACAGCGCCACGCCCTTTGGCGTCCCTTCGGTGCCGGAAGTGAACAGCAGCACCGCCGTCTGCTCCGGCCGCATCGCATGCCTTCGATGCACCACGCCAGCCATCAGGCTGCGCGCCAGGCCCCTGATCTTGTCGAGCGCGCCGACGTTCTTCGCGACGTCTTCCAGGTACACGATCGAAACGCGCTTTCCCGGCGCGATCTCGATGGCGGCAATCGCGGCGATCACATCATCGAGCTTGCCTTGATCGACGAAGCGCCGCGACGTGATCACCTTCCGGATCTGCCCCGTGCGCACCGCCGAAACGAGATTGCGCGCTCCCGCGGTGAAGTTGAGCAGCGCCGCGACCCGCCCAAAAGCGTTGAGGCCGAACAGGGTCACAACCATTGCGTTGACATTGGGCAGCAGTACGCCCACCGCTTCGGTGCGTCGAGTTTCCCTGATCAGCTTCGAGCCCAGCACCAGCGCGCCGAGCACCAGCCGCTTGTAGGTCAGCGGACGCCGCTCGGCATCCTCCAGGATGGGCTTGCCGGACCCGTGCTTGGACGAAGCCGCCAGCAGCGCGGCGAACAGCGTCGTATCTGCCTGGCTGGGGTCGAATGGCGGCGTGGTCATTCCCGGCTTTCCTCTGAACCCTCGACTTTTCCGAAACTTTGCCCGCACTCGTCGGCCTGCGCAATCGCATCGCGGGGCAGGCTGCACGTTTGCTGCGAGGTGCTTCCCCGCAACCCGCCCCGCAACCCGCCATGGCCCGCCGCGCAGGGCTCATGTAAGCTCACGCCGGGCGTCCGGCGCGTCCGTACCTGCAAAACTCGGGAAGGGCGATCATGAAAGTGACGGACTTGTTGGCGGACGGCGCGATGCGCGACGATCTCGAAGGCCTGGCCCGCCGTTTCGATCTGACGCCCCAGCAGGCGGAAGCCGTGATCGGCAGCATATTGCCCGAAGTCTCGCGCCGGCTCGAGCGCAACAGTCTGTCGCGCGGCGGGGTGGCGGACCTGCTCGCGATGCTGGGGCAGGCCCAGGCCTTGCCGCCCGATCTCGCCGGCGACGCAGGCCGCGACCGCGGCAACGCCTTCCTCGAACAGGTCTTCGGCAATCGCGACGGCAGCCGCGCCGTCGCCGCGCGCGCCTCGTCTGCCAGCGGCATCGGCGAGAACATCATCGCCGCAATGCTTCCCTATCTTATTCAGATCGTCATGGGCGCGTTCGCACGCAAGACGAGCGGCGGCCTCGGCGACATCCTCTCGAAGATCCCCAACCTCGGTGGCGGCGCACCTTCCCCCGCCGGGCAAGGTGGTGGCGGCGGCAACATGCCGTTCCCGTTGCCTGGCGGCGGCGGCGGTTTTCCGAGTGGCGGCGGCTCGCCGTTGCCCGGGCCCGAAGGCATGCGGCCGCCGTCCCAGATCCCCGGCAATCCCTATGGCGATCTATCGGACATCGTCAGACGTGGCGGCAGCGGCGGTTCGAGCGTCGGCGGCGGCGCGCTGTGGCGGATGGTTCGCAGCGTCCTGGGCTCTGCCATGGGCTTCCAGAGCCGAGGCATTATGAGCTGGATCGTGCGCATGGTTATCATGCGCTACGGCTGGAGAATTCTCCAGACGGTCCTGCGTCGCGCATTCACCGGCGGCCGTTGATCGGCTGCCGTATCGCGACGCAGGAATGTTGGTTCTGAAGGCTACTGCTTCTTCGCGGGACGGGCGCGGCGCGAACCGCCGCTGGATCCACCAACGTTGGGGCGACAGGGGCGTGCATCTGCTTGGCAGCCCCAGCTACCGCTCGAATTCGAGCAGTTCATCGATTTGCTGGCCGCGATCCGCCAGCTGCCCCAGCGATCGCCGTACTCGAGCGCCGTGAAGCTGGACCAGCCTGCCGCCGCTTCCTTCTCGGCTGCTGCGCGGGTGGCTTGTCCACCGCTCGAGCTGGAATGGAAATGGTCGTTGAAGCAGACCCTGCCACCTTCGACACGTTGGCTATGAAGAAACTCGAGACCTTGTGCCCCCGCTGCCCCAGCGCCAACCAGCGTCGAGCCCACAAGAGTTGCTGCCGCGATGCTGATCACCAAGTTTAGCCGACGTCTCATGCGAGGATCCTTTATCGTGTGAATAAGTGCGCCGAATCGCTTCCAATAGTGGTAGCATACAACAGTCCGACTGCCATTTTGAATTACGCTCAGTAAGTGTCCGTACGATTAGGCGAGTGCCGTTGCCGGCTGGCGACATCGCGTGCACGCAGGGCAATCTAGCTGTGTGTTCGCGGCATGCCTTCCTTGACCGCTCGCGTCGATAAGCCTTGAACGGGGGGCAAGGTGCAGTGTCACTGAGTCGCGCCGCTTCCCCGACAATCCCTTGGCTAGGCAGGATAAATGCCGGTTCGCCAGCTATCTCCCGAAACCATCAACCGCATCGCAGCCGGCGAAGTCATCGAGCGCCCGGCTAGCGTGGTGAAGGAGCTCGTCGAGAACGCGCTCGATGCGGGCAGCACTGAAATCGAAGTCGTTACTTCAGGTGGCGGCATCGCGCTGATCCGCGTCAGCGACAACGGCTCGGGCATGCCGCCCAATGATTTGATGCTGGCAGTCGAACGCCACGCCACGTCGAAGCTCTCCGAGGAGGACCTGTTCGACATCCGCAGCCTGGGGTTCCGTGGCGAAGCTCTGCCGTCGATCGGCTCGATCGCGCATTTGACCATCACGACGCGCCCGGCCGGCTCGAAGGAGGCGCTCTCGATCACGATCGACCGCGGCGCGAAGGGGCCTCTGAAGCCAGCCGCCCACAACTACGGCACCCGCGTAGAAGTACGCGAGCTGTTCTCCGCGACGCCCGCTCGCCTCAAGTTCATGAAATCCGAGCCCGCCGAGAACAGAGCGATTTCTGACACACTAAAACGCATCGCGATGGCCTGGCCGGCGGTCGGCTTCACACTGGTTACAGGCGAACGTGCGAGCGTTCGACTTCCGGCCTGTGCCGATGACAGCGCCGGTCGTCTCGAACGCCTCGGCCGCATCATGGGCCGCGATTTCATGGCCGACGCTATCCAGCTCGAAGGCGGTCGTGAAGGCATTTCGATCTCCGGCTTCGCGGGCTTGCCCACGCTGAACCGACAAGATGCGGCCATGCAGTTCCTGTTCGTCAACGGCAGGCCCGTTCGCGATAGGCTGCTCGTCGGTGCTGTGCGCGCCGCCTATGGCGACATGCTGCCGAGAGGGCGGCAGCCGCTATTGGCACTGTTCATCGATCTCGACCCGCGGGAGGTCGATGTGAACGTGCATCCTGCGAAGTCGGAGGTGCGCTTCCGCGACGGCGGTGCAGTGCGCAGCCTCTTGATCGGCGGCTTGCGCGAAGCACTCGCCCGCGCCGGGCATCGCGCTACCGTTGCCGGCGGCGGCGTAGCACTCGACATGCTGGCTCGCCGCGCTGAGATGGAAATCGCGGCTGCAAATTCACAGACGTACCGTCCGACGCCCGGAAATGCCTGGTCGCCACCGGCGGCGCGGGGTGCGCCCCCGGGCTTCGGCCCCGGCTTGGCCGAAGCGTTTCAAGCCCCGCTTGAAGGTTTCGACCTGCCGAGCGCCGACACCGCAGCGGCCATCGCAGAACCGTCGCCCGCAGCATTGGAGCGCCCGCTTGGCGCCGCACGCGCGCAGCTCCATGAAACCTATATCGTTTCCGAAACGCGCGACGGTATAGTCATCGTCGACCAGCATGCAGCCCATGAGCGCCTCGTCTACGAGCGACTTAAGGCTGCCCTCGAAGCAGGCGGCGTCGTCCGGCAGGGGTTGCTTTTGCCCGAGGTCATCGAGATCGATAGCGACTCCGTCGAAGTTCTCTCGGAAGCGAGCGCAGAACTGGCCGAGCTGGGTCTCTGTCTCGAACCGTTCGGCCCGACCTCGGTAATTGTCCGCGAAGTGCCGGCTCTGCTCGGCAAAGCCGATGTCGCGGGCCTCGTGAAAGACCTCGCCGCCGATCTCCTAGGCGACGGCTCCGGCCTCGTTCTGAAGGAGCGCCTCGACGCAGTGGCCGCGACGATGGCTTGCCACGGGAGCGTCCGCGCCGGCCGCCGCCTCACGCCCGAGGAGATGAACGCGCTCCTCCGCGAGATGGAAGCCACTCCGAAGGCAGGCCAGTGCAATCACGGCCGCCCGACCTACGTCGAATTGAAGCGCGGCGACATCGAGCGCCTCTTCGGCCGCCGTTGACGCAACTAACCCCGCCTCAAGCCCCCACGCGCCGCGCGAAGTCCTCATAACCGAACTTCCTCACCACACGGTACGTGCCGTCCTTCTCGAGCACCGCGAGATCCGGCAGTGGCGTGCCGTTGAACGTCGTGCTCTTTACGAACG
>CANJPN010000252.1 GCA_947475855.1 Bradyrhizobiaceae bacterium | reverse complement strand
CACCGATGCCGAGGCGGCCAAGAAGTCCGTGCCGAAGAACAAGGCCTGCGTCGGCAACACGATCGACGGCAAGAAGGTCAAGTTCAGTTGCAAGGCGACCGAGAACTGCTGCTACGACGGTCTGATGGCAAAGGGCAACTGCGTCCCCAAGGGCCAAGTTTGCTTCTGATTTGCCTCTGAACTCATGGTTTTGAAGTCATCGGGTGCGATAGGCAAACCTATCGCACTTTTCGCTGCGCGTCGGCGTTGTCCCCGTAGGGTGCGATAGCGAAGCGTATCGCACCGGAATGCAGCGCCCAGCCCCATCCGTGGGGTGAAGGCCCCTTCACTCGGCATCGCCTCGGCCGGGGACGCGGGTGCGTTTTATATTGTCACTTCTGCCCCAGGAAACGACGCCACCACGGTCCCGTGGCGGAACGCCCGGGAGGCGCCGTAGGGGATGGAGCGCCGCGCCGCGCGGCAGGGCTGCCGCCCTGCACCTGCCCGGGGGATGGCTCCCCCGGCCCCTCTCCTTTTTGCGCCTCGATCTCCGCTTCCAGCGCGGCAAGGTTGTTCCGGGCGCCTGTCACCCAGGAATGATCCGCGGGCAACTCGGAAGCATCCAGATTGCGAACGGCTCGTTGCAGAAACGGAAGGGCTTCATCGAGACGGCCGAGAGCTTGCAGAAGATTTCCGATCGACCAGAGCTTAAGTCCAACGTCGGGGTGATGGAGCCCATAGCACGCCTCGCCGATCGCAAGCGCCCGACGCATCAGAGGCTCCGCATCCCCAAGACGATTCGTATCCTGTAGAAGCAGCGCGAGGTTGTTGAGGTCAACGGCTACCTTGGGGTGATCGGGCCCAAAGCTCGCCTCGTCGATCTCGAGCGCACGACGCATCAGCGGCTCCGCATCCATCAGACGGTTCGTTGCCTGAAGAAGCTGCGCAAGGTTGTTGAGGTCAACAGCTACATCGGGATGATCGGGCCCAAAGCTCGCCTCGTCGATTGAAAGCGCGCGACGCATCAGTGGCTCCGCATCCCCCAGACGGTTCGTCGCCTGAAGGAGAGCCGCGAGGTTGTTGAGGCGCAGGGCCACGTGGGGGTGATCGGGCCCATAGCTCGCCTCGTCGATCGCAAGCGCCCGACGGTAGTGCGGCTCGGCGGCAGCATGATCAGCGCGGGACCGGAGATATATCGCGACCTGGCCGGCCAGCAGCGACGTGTGCGAGGCATCCTCGCCTGCGTCCGGCGCGTTCTCCAGCACGGTGCGGGCGTGATTGGCAAGGCGCTGGCAGGCGGGCCAGTGGCGCACGTCGGATGGAAGACGGTCTCCATTCGGGAAGGCATCTGCGACCAGCCGCGTGGCGATGGCGGCCATGAGCTTGGTGACCGTGCGAGATGGTGTCAGACCCTCCGGGTCTGACACCTTGGCAAGGTCGTGCGCTGGCGTCGAACCCGGAGGGTCTGACACCGTAAGGCGCGCCCGCATCACCGCCTGCACGAGCCGGTGCATGCTGATCCCTGGCGTTCCGTCGGCCAGCGTCTCGGGCGTCACCAGCCCGGCGTCGGCGAGAGCGGCCACGGCCTCGCCCTTCTCCAACGCGGACATCTCGTCCTCGGTGACGAGATCGAGCGGGATCGCGTCCGGCGCAAGATAAGCGCAGATGCCGAGCAGGTGTAGCGCCTTGGGCGCTGTTGCCGTCGCCTTCTCAAGGCCGATCTCGAAGGTCGCGGCGATCGAGCGCGGGTAGCCGACAGCGCGTCCCTTTGTCGGATCGCGCTCGGTCAGCGTAGCGATCTGCTGGCGATAGGCCGCGAGATACTGGTCGAAGCCCCAGTTCATGCCCCAGGCGTGCGATCGCGCGATGGCAAGCGCCAGTGGGTGACAGCCGACCTCGTCGGCGAGCAGCCCCGCCGCCGTCCGAGTCGCCGCCTCGTTCTGGACGGAGCCGCGAGCCTGCTGCAACAGGTAGTCGACCGCCGTTTCCTTGGGCCATACGCCGACGTCGATCTCCGCTGCGTGGCCCCACCAATCCGGCGAGCGCGAGGTGAGGAGAACGTGCGCGCCGGCCGGCGGCGTCCAATCCATCACGTCGGCGCCTTCTGCGTTGTCGTAGACGAGCAGCCACGGCAGCGCCTCGCGGTGGGTGGCGATCTCCTCCAGCGTCTTCTTAGCGGCCGCCTGCCGGTCTGTGATGTCAGAGAGTCCCGGCACGAGTCGGCTGCCCAGCTCGATCAGGTCGTCGATCAGGGTCGCTTCGGTCTCAGCCCGCAGCCACCACACGCCGTGATAACGCGCACGGTTGCGCCACGCCCATTCCGTGGCGAGCGTCGTCTTGCAGACGCCGCCAAGCCCGGTCATCACGCCTGCCTGCAGGCCGGAGTTGGAGTTCCGCAACATCGCACGGCCGCCCTTGGCCGGCTTGGTCGCGGCGGTCGGCCACAGCGAGGCGTCGATTTTCTCCATCAGGTCTTCTCGGCCGACGAAGCCGGGCAGCGCGCGGATCTCGGAATGCAGGAGCTGCGCGGGCGGCTTGAGCAGCGTCTCGTAGCCCGCGCCCTGCATAGGTTTGTCGACGCCGATCGCGACGCGGACGACGTGAGCGAGCTTGGCCGCGTCGAGCGGCGCGAGCAGCGGCACGAGATCGACATAGCCGATGTCGCGCAGGTTGCCGCCGGGCTTGCATGGGCCGATGCGCAGCACGATCAGCCGCTTGGCGATGTTCGAGGGATCGCCGGCAAGAACCGTGTTGTATTACTTCCGGCAGTGCTCGCTGGCCTGATACGCATCCGACAGCAGCGCAATGGTGCGCGGCATGTCGGTGCCCACCTCCATCATCCGCATGAAGCTGGCATGCTGGAAGTCGTCGTCGTCCTGGTGGAAAACGGTGCGGCTGGCCTTCTCGATGATCGACACGATCAGGCGCGCGGTGCGGCCGTTCTTCGACGCGCGCGACAGGAAGAAATCGGCTTTCGGCAATGGCAGGTCGGTCACGGCGCGGGCCCCTCGCGGCACTGGAATGCCGCGAGCTTAACATCGGCTTGACGGCGAGGGTATGACCTGGCGTCTACGCCGCTTCCGCCCTCGGCAGTTTCTGCCCACGCAGGATGTCCGCGCCCTTCTCCGCGATGACCAGCACGGCGGCGTTGATGTTGCCCGAGATCAGGTCCGGCATCGACGAGGCGTCGATCACGCGCAGGCCCTGGGTGCCCTTCACGCGCAATTCCGGATCGAGCACGGCGGCCTTGTCGCTCTCCGCTCCCATCGGACAGGTCGCGCACGGATGATGCGCTGTGATCGCCTTGGCCTTGATCCAGGCCTCGATCTCCTTGTCGGTGTTGACGTCGGGGGGATCGACGCGCTTGCCGCGAAATTTATCGAGCGGCCCTTGATGCACCGCGTCGAGGCCGAGCTTGTAGCCCTCGCGCAGCACGGCGACGTCGCTCTGCGCGGAGAAGAAGTTCGGCACGAGACGCACGGCATCGCGCGGGTTCGTGGAGCGCAGCAGCACCTCGCCGCGGCTCTCCGGATGCAACAGAACCGGGCGGATACCGAACATGTCGTCGTAGGGCGGCGTGATCCCGGGAAACCACATATGCGGGTGGCTCGGCGCGCTGCGGAACAGGAACTGGATCTCGGGCGCGGTCAGTTCCTGATTGTAGCGCGTGAACGCGGCGAGCCCGCTCGGCGGTATCGTCGCCGGACCCTTGCCCGTGAGGTAAGCGCGCACGAACGCCGTCGAGATGCGGTCGGCGCGGAGCAGGTCGCGGAACGGACTGGTGTTGTCCGGCCGCGCCCACATGATCCACATCGCCAGATGGTCCTGCAGGTTCTGGCCGACGGGGAGGTCGACGAGCGTCTTGATCCCATGCGACTTGAGATGGTCGGCGGGGCCGATGCCCGAAAGCATCAGCAGTTGCGGCGAATTGAACGCCCCACCCGACAGGATGACCTCCTTGTCGGCATGCGCGGTCTTCACCTCGCCGCCCTGCTCGTACTCGATGCCGACAGCGCGGGTGCCTTCCATCAGCACACGGGTCGCGAAGGCGTCGGTCTCGACAGTGAGGTTCGCGCGGCCGCGTGCCGGGTGTAGGAACGCCACGGCGGCCGAGCAACGCCGCCCGTTCTTGATCGTGTACTGCGAGCGCGAGAAGCCGAGTTGCTCCTTGCCGTTGAAATCGTCGTTGACCGCATAGCCCGCGTCCTTCGCGGCATCGAGCCAGTCGTCCCAGATCGGGTCCGGTGCATGGCCGACGATGACGCCGAGCGGCCCCTTGCCGCCGCGCCATGTATCCTCACCACCTTCGAACGTCTCCATGCGCTTGAAGTAGGGAAGCACGTCCTTGTAGGTCCAGCCCTTCGCGCCTTTGCGGTCCCAGCGGTCGTAGTCGCCGCGGTTGCCGCGTACGTAGGCCATCACGTTGATCGACGACGACCCGCCGATCACCTTGCCGCGCATCGCCTCGACCTTGCGGCCGCTCATTTGCGGCTCGGGTTCGTAGTCATAGCCCCAGTCGAACATCTTGTGGTCGTGCAGCTTGCCCAGGCCCAGCGGTACCTTGATGTAGGGGTGGTTGTCCCGCCCGCCGGCCTCCAGCAGCAGCACGCTATTGGCGCCGCCCTCTGTAAGGCGTCCAGCGAGCACGCAGCCCGCCGAACCCGCGCCGACGATGATGTAGTCGTAACCGCTGGAAGCCATGCCCTGCCGTCCCCTGAATCGTTCCGATGTGTCGGCGTCGATTGAAAGCGATAAGCGTCCCGTATTCAAGTGCACTCGAGTTTTCGTGACCGCGGGGGCAGCCACCCGCCAATGCTGCGTCGCGCTGCGATTTTGTCACTGGACCGGCATTATAAGCGGCGAACCAACGACCAAATGCGATCGGCTCCGCTGATGGCCTTGCCGACTAGGTATGCTTTCAGATGTGGTAGCTTTCTGATTTTGAGCCCAGCGTTTACACTATCGGTATTTCTTCTAGTGGGGTCCGTACATGCCAGATTCATCTCCATTGCCCGCCCAGACCGTCCACCCACGCAGCCAGTTCTACAGCATATTCCGCGAGGCGCTCTGGATCAGCGTGCTCACGGCATTGATCTCGGTCCTGCTCTACCTGCCCGATCAGGTCCGTGAGCTATACCGCATCTCGATCTCCGAGAACGGACGGATAGGATACGGGCTGATCGCCATTCCTGTGGTCGCGATCGCGGTTATCATCTGGTTCGGCGCGAAAATTGTTACGACCGACTGTCGCGTGCGCCTCGGCAGTCCCAGGCCGTTCGTGTGTTGGGTGGCTGATGCCTTGCCGGCCGCGCTTGCCACATTGCCGCTCGTGGCGCTGGCGGGCGGCCTATACTTCGCTTTGCCTTCTTTCGGCACTTTAGCACTCACGCGTCACCTTGCCGACGACTACGGCACCAGTGTCAGCATCGAGCTGGGCCAGCTCGAGACCTTCGCGCTCGTCACGATCGCAATCGCGGTTGTGTTCCTGCTCTTGTCCTATTTCGCCTCGCGTGCCTCGACCGAATTGATGACGAGATGGAACGACCGCTTCTTCCGGCGACGGACCTGGCTGCCGCTCAGTAGCGTACTGATCGCGGCTGCCGCGACCGCGTTCTTTCTTTTTCCCGTGCCGGTCGCGAGCAGCCTCGGCGTGTTCGGGATGCTCGCCGTATTCATGGCGGCGGTCGTGGGCATGACAACGCATCTGGCCGTGCTCTCACGCGAGCACCACCTGCCTTTGGTGGCGGTGCCACTGGCTCTGGCGTTTGGATTTTCGGTGCTCGACCTCAACGATAATCACGAAGTGCGTCGTCTGCCGCTCGCCGAGACGAAAGCGTCGCAAGCCGCGCGTTCCGATCGCGCACCACATGCCGACGAGGAGTTCCTCGCGTGGTTCGAGCGGCGGCCTAATCTTGCTGGTTGGGAGGGGGCCTACCCCGTCTACGTCGTCGCCGCCCAGGGCGGCGGCATCTACGCGGCCTACCAGACCGCAATCTTTCTTGCGCGCATGCAGGACGTCTGCCCGGCTTTCCGGCACCATCTGTTCGCGATCAGCTCCGTCTCCGGCGGCAGTTTGGGCGCATCGATCTTTACGGCCGCGCTGCGCACGGTGGAGTTGCAAGGCAAAAGCACGGCAGCGGTACCGCCGCCGCCCGCGCCGGAGCAGGGAAGCCAGCCATCAACGCCGCCGCCCGCGCCCTCAGATAGCCCGTGCCCCGCGATCAGCGCGTGGCTCGAGCGGCAGGGCGGCGATCCCACGGGTAAGCTCGAAACCGTAGGCCCACACGAGACCGTCGTGCGGCGCATGCTGTCGGCAGACCTCTTGTCACCGCTAGTTGGTGCAACGCTGTTGACCGACTTCACGCAGCGGTTCCTGCCCTATCCTTTTGGCGAGCTCGACCGCGCGCGCGCACTGGAGGCGAGCTTCGAGGCAGCCGCATCACCGACGCAGAAGGCTGCTAGCGGCCCGCTCGCGGAGAGCTTCCTCGCGCACTGGCAGCCTGCCGCGGATCGCGGACCGGCGCTGTTGCTCAATGCCACCGACGCCGCAACCGGCAAACGCGTGATCATCGCGCCGTTCGCCGTGCGCCCTTCCGGCTCTGCACATCAGCCAGGCGGTGTAGCGCATTTTCCTTTCTGGCGTAGGACGGAGACCGGCCGGGAGATCGCCGAGCCGATCGACATTCGCCTGTCAACGGCTGCCGGCATCAGCGCGCGCTTTCCGTGGATGACGCCGGCTGCTACGGTGACGGCCACGGTGATCGAGGGCAAGTCGCGGCGGCGCGAGAGTGTGCGCCTCGTCGACGGCGGCTACGTCGACAACTCCGGCGTAGAGACGGCTCTCGACCTGCTGTCGAGCCTGGAGGCGATGAAGGAGAAGGTTGCTCTGGTCGCGGGGATCGGCAGACGGGGTGACGGGCCCAGGCTGAGGCCGGTGAAATTCAACTTGATCGCGCTCAGCGGTGGCGGATACCCGCTGCGGACCTCCTACGCCCTAGGCGAGTCACTGGAGCCCATCCGCGCTCTGCTGGCGGCGCGCACTTCGCGGGCCTATGTGGCGCTCGAGCGTGCGCGGGAGGAACTGGGCCAGGACACCATCGCCGCGCTGTCAATTGGCGAGGAACGGGTGGTTCCGGTCACCTCGGCACGGCTCCGGGTGGCCGCGCTGTCGAACCGCTACTATGAACTGCCACTCGGTTGGGCGTTGGGCAGCCGCACGCGCGACATCATCGAACGGCAGAGCGGACGGTTCTGGGAATGCGAGCTGAGCGAGCGGCTCGAGCAGCGCCGTGAAACAGGCTCACAGGCAGACTGCATCCAGCTCATGGTGTTCCACGAGTTGACACGAACTATGGACCGTGCGGTTGCGAGCATCGACCGGTCGAGCCGTGCGCGTGCAAATGCCAGGGTCGATGTGCCCCCCGGCATTCGCTTCGACAACAGGGCGTTCCTGGCATGTTACGGTGGCACACGATCGCGCGCGTTGACCCCGTCGCAGGAGCGCGCGCTGGTGAGCCTGCTGACGATCTGGGACGAGCATCCCGAGTGGTCTGACGACCGTTGGCTGACGTTCATGCTGGCCGAGGTGGCGCATGAGTCAGGAAGCTTCACCATCAAGGAGGAACACCTCAACTACGCTACGGCGCAGCGAATTGTTCAGCTGTTCCCGCGCTATTTCAAGACCGAGGAGGAAGCCGCCGAGTACGTCTCGCAACCAGAGGAGCTCAGCAACAAAGTGTACGGCGACCGGTTTGGAAACCGCGAGCCCGGCGACGGTTATCGCTATCGCGGCCGTGGCATGGTTCAGCTCACAGGGCGTGAGAATTATCGCCGCTACGGACGCCTAGTCGGCGAGGAGCTCGAGGCACTACCCGAGCTTCTGCTCGATCCGGCCGTCGGCGCAAAGGTCGCCTTCGCGCAGGTCTTTCCGCTCGGAAGTGTCAATCGTCTGGCGCGGTTCTTCACGCCCGGAAACGACGATTGGGCTGGAGCCCGCCGCGCCATGACGGGCGGGCTCAACGGCTTGGCGGATTTCATGCAGCAGGTGAAGGAGTTCCAGCCCTGCGTCCAGCAAGCGAAGCGGCAACAATAGAGAACTGCCACCTATGCGCATTGCTCGTGGCTCAGCGCTCGTGGCACAGCTCCGAGCCTAAGGCGGTCTGAGTTCGCCCAATCGATCGCCGGGCAATAGCCGGGCGGGCGCGTCGAGTTGGTCCGCCGAACTTTCGTGCGATGGTGAACGGCCGGATTGCGATCGCGCACCAAATTCCTGGAAGATTGTCACGGCTGTTATGCCGATGACGTGCTGGTGGTCGACGACACAACAGTGGCCGTCGCCCGATCGCCTGCGACCACATTTCCAGCGGAATATTCGGGGAAGCTTCTTGCTGTGAGTGATTCGTGCCGATGCGTGATTCGATTTCCGAGAGAGGGATAAATTGGCGATGACGAAGAT
>CANJPN010000251.1 GCA_947475855.1 Bradyrhizobiaceae bacterium | reverse complement strand
CTGACCAATCTCGTCGCCAAGGTCGACAAGCTGATCATCGGCGGCGGCATGGCGAACACGTTCCTGCAGGCGCAGGGCGTGAAGGTGGGCAAGTCGCTCGCCGAGCCCGACTTCCACAAGACGGCGCTCGAAATCATGGCGAAGGCGAAAGAGCGCGGCTGCGAGATCGTGTTGCCGGTCGACATCGTCGTCGCGCGTGAGTTCAAGGCGGGGGCCGCGTCGAGCGTTCATGCGGTGGGCGATTGCCCTGGCGATGCGATGATCCTCGACTTCGGGCCGAGGACCGTCGCCCACATCGCTGCCGTCATCGAGACGTGCCGCACCGTGTTATGGAACGGACCGCTTGGGGCGTTCGAGATTGCGCCGTTCGGGGAGGCGACGTTCGCGCTTGCGCGGCAGGTTGCGGCGCTCAGCAAGGCAGGCAAACTCGTGTCGGTGGCGGGCGGTGGAGATACGGTGGCCGCGCTGAATATCGCAGGCGTCGCCGACGATTTCACCTACGTATCGTCGGCTGGCGGGGCGTTCCTCGAATGGCTCGAAGGCCGCGAATTGCCGGGTGTGGCGGCATTGGCGCGGTAACGGCTTCAGGTCCGGGGGCCTGTCGCGTCAGGCGAGGACGTTCACGCTTCGTCCGTAACGCGACAGAAGATCGGTAAAGCGGCAGCAACTTCTACTGCCACCATTCTTTTCTCTGTACCTCGCGATAGCCGCCGCGGCGTCGCCTGTCGTTGCTCTGGCGGGCGGAGGTGGGCTGCTCGAAGAACCAGAAGCCGCCGCTTCCACCGGTGTAGGCGCTTGCTACCGGAACGGAGGCTGGGGGAGCCACCGTAGGCTTGCGCGTTACGAAGCCACCCTGGGGTTGATTGCTCAGCACGGCGACAAACTCCGTGCGGTAGTTGGTTTCCCGGCTCAGCGGCTCGTCCGAGACGATAATCGAGGAGCGGGGCACTGCGGTCGGTGCGATGCGATCGAGCACATCCTGCGGGATCGTGATGCGGTCGAGCGCGGCTTTTGCGTCGTCCCCGCCGTCGATGGTGACGGCCGTCCAGCGGAGGCCGCCATCGTGGCGCGCTACCGCCGTGAACACGTGGGTCCCGATCGGCCTGTCCGGATTGCGGATCGTGATCGGCACTTCGATGGACGAGTCGAACACTTCCCCCCCATCCGGCCAGGGCTTTTGCGTGTTCCGCCGCACGTAAAGTTTCTGGGCCGCTCGGCTGATGTAGATCGACACCGGCTGCAGTGCGAGTTTCGCCTCTTTCGCAGCCTTGGCGGTTTCTGCCTTTCTGCTCGCGGCAGTCTTGGCAGCATCCGACGCCTTGGCCGCATCGTCGAGCCGCGTTTTTGCATCGGCCCTGGCGGCTTCGAGTTGCGTACCTGCTTCCGTCGCCTTGGCCTCGGCTTTTAGTTTTGCCTCCTCCGATCGGGTCCTGGCCTGGTCCGTGCCCGCTGCCGCAAGCGCCTTAAGGGCAGATGAGAGTTCGGCGTCGGCTCTCGCCTTGAGGCCTTCGAGCCGGCGGAGAGACGCCTTGATCGAGCTCGTATCCCGCGCCGTCTTAGCGGCGGCCTTCCTCGCCTGTTCCTCTGTCTTGACGGCATTTGCGGCTTCGCGCTCGAGCATCTCCGCACGCGATGGCGCTGCCGCAATTGCCTCTGCTTTTGCGACGAGCAGCGCGGGATGGGAGAACTCGACCGGTGCTGCGTCGTTGGGCGAAACGATCACCCGCATCCCTATCCGGGTCCTGTCGAACACTTTGTCGGCGAAGCCGAACGGCATTCTCACGCAACCATGAGAAGCGGCATACCCGGGCAGTGGGCCGCCATGTAGCGCGATGCCGTTCCAGGTGAGGCGCTGCATGTGCGGCATCCAGGCATCGTCATAGAGATTGGAGCGGTGGTCGGCGTTCTTCTGGACGATGGCGAAAACGCCCGCGGGCGTCTCGCGGCCTTTCGTGCCGCTCGACACCGGCGCACGGTGGGTCCAACCGTCGGCATCGTAGAACGTGACCTGCTGCGACTTTATGGAGACGATCGCCATTATCGGTTCGCCCGCCTCACGCGGGGCTGTCGCCTCGACAGTTCGCGCCTGTCGCTCCTGTCGCGCTTGCGCGTCGCCGCTGATGACTGGCAGAGCCGCCATCGCCCCAAGCACGAACGCGGAAATGAGACTGCGACGAAGTGAAATCGTGTGGCTCGTTGAGTTTCTGCTAGCCATGCCATGCCCCCAGAATTGTATCTTTTCCATACTGCGTTATCCGACCGGTGGCCAGCCTTGCCGACATTCCGATCCGCGGGTGTTGCCGCTTACGGTTTCGACGCTCGCGCCGTAGCTCCACCTGCTGTAAACAGCCGTCCCAATCCGCAGGAGACGCATCAGCCGATGTCATCACGTCCGTCCAAAATTCAGACGCCATTCCCACGCGCCGTTGTTTTCGATCTCGACGGGACACTGATCGACAGTGCGGGCGATATCGCAGACGTGCTGAACGAGTGCCTTGGCGAAGAGGGCATCGTGGCGTTCGACGAGCCTGTGGTCGTGACGATGATCGGGGGCGGGGCGAAGGTGCTGGTAGAGCGCGCGCTGGACAGGCTCGGGCGAGCACATGACCTGGCGCTGCTGGACCGGGTTTTCGACAAATTCGCGGCGCGCTACGAGGCGCTGGGCGCTGGACGCAGCAAGACGTTCCCGGGTGCAGTAGAGGTTCTGGAAAGGCTGTCGCGAGATGGTGTCGGGCTTGCAATCTGTACCAACAAGCCGGAGGACATCACGCGGCGCGTGCTCGATCAGCTCGATCTTACGCGCTGGTTCGGCGCTGTCATCGGCGAGAGCCCGCGACTTCCTCGAAAGCCTGCGCCGGACATGCTGCTGGCAGCGCTCGCGGGGCTCGGTGCGGACCGGCGTGAAGCCGTGATGATAGGCGACAGCGCGGCGGATATCGGCACGGCAAAAGCGGCCGGCGTGAAGTCTGTCGCGGTGACGTTCGGCTATACGACAATTCCCCCGCGCGAACTCGGCGCTGATGCGGTGATCGAGCATTTTTCGGAGCTGCACGGGACGTTGGCGGATCTGGCGTAGGGCGGGCAAGCATTTGCGCGGCCCGCCATTTGCGGCTGCAGGTTGCGCGCCGAGGCGCTTACCTGCCCTACGAGATGATGTGCGGAAAACTGTCTGCAAGGATTAAGGGCGGAGATGGCGATGGCAAACGAGTTCAGCGCCGAGGCGTGGCAGCGCAATGCCGCTATCTACGCCAAGATCCTTGCGATGCCGTTCAATGCCGATCTCGTGGCGGGCACGCTCGGCTCGGATCGTTTCCGCCACTACATGATCCAGGATGCGCACTATCTCGAAGGCTTTGCGCGCGCCCTGTCGCTGGCGTCAGCTAAGGGGCTCAGTGCGGATCATGTCGTGCATTTCGCGGGGGCGGCGCAGACGGCGATCGTCGTGGAGCGGTCGTTGCACGCAGAGTTTTTCGTGAAGTTCGGCGTTTCCGCGGCGGATTTCGCCGAGGCCAAGCCATCGCCGGTTTGCGATCACTATGTGAGTTGGCTGCTGCGCGTGGCGGCCCTCGAGCCGTTCGAAGTGGTGCTGGCGTCGCTGTTGCCGTGCTTCTGGATCTATCGCGAGGTCGGCAAGGATATCCTCGGGCGGGCGGTGAAGCCCAATCCGTATCAGGCGTGGATCGACACCTATGCCGGCGTCGAGTTCGACCAAGCGGTCGATGCGGTGATCAAGGTCGTGGACGAGGTGGCGGCCGGCGTGTCGCCGCATACGCGCGATGCAATGCACGCAGCTTTCGCGCGGGCCTGCCAGCATGAGTGGATGTTCTGGGACAGCGCGTACCGGCTGGGGGATTGGCCGGTTTGATGGGGCGGGTGGAATCGCGTCCGTCGTTCTCCACCCCACTTCCGCCCCCTTCCCATCGAGGGGAGGGGGAAGTGAGTAACGTAGGGCGGGCAAGCATTGCGCAGCCCGCCGATTGCGACGGCAGGTTGCGCGCCGAGGCGCTTACCTGCCCTACTGCGAGTTTCAGTTTTGCAGATGCCCGCGCAACGTCGAGCTTTCGTATTCCTTGCGGAAGAGGCCGCGGCGCTGGAGTTCGGGGACGACGGTGTCGACGAACACGTCGAAAGATTGCGGGAAATAGGGCGGGAGGATCATGAAGCCGTCGGCGATGCCGGCGGTGAACCATTCCTCCAGCGTGTCGGCGATCTTGGTCGGCGTACCGCAGACGACCCAATGTCCGCGTGCGGCGGCTGTGAGGTTATACAGGTCGCGCAAGGTGAGCTTGTCGCGGCGGGCCTTGGCGAGCAGCGTCTGCGAGAAGGTCTGGCTCTTGTCGGTCATCGGAAAGTCGGGGATCGGCCCGTCGAGTGGATAGCCCGAGATATCGTGGCCGATGCGATTGGCAACGAGCGTCATGGCGCTGGCGTCCGACAGGTAGCCTTGCAGGCGGTCGAGCTGATCTTTTGCCTCGGCATCGGTGTTACCGATGATCGGCATGATGCCGGGCAGCAAGGCGAGGTCTGCGGGGGAGCGACCGTGCTTCACGGTGCGGGCTTTCAACCCGTCATAAGCGGCCTTCGCAGCGGCCATATCGCCGTTGACGACGGCGAACACGATGTCAGCGGTGCGGGCGGAGAGCTCCTGGCCCGGCACGGAACCGCCGGCCTGTATGATGAGCGGATTGCCGAACGGTGGGCGCTCAACATTGAGGGGGCCGCGCACCGAGAAATGCTGTCCCTTGTGGTCGAGAGTGTGAACCTTGGAAGGATCGGCGTAGCGGCCGGTCTTGCGGTCGCGGACGATCGCGCCGTCGTCCCAGGTGTCCCATAAGCCGCGCACGACGTCGACGAACTCGCTGGCGATCTCGTAGCGCTTGTCGTGGGTGTAGTGGACATCGCGGCTGAAATTCAAGGCGGCGTTGTCGGCGGTCGACGTGACGACGTTCCAGGCGATGCGTCCTTGGCTCAAATGGTTCAGGCTCTGGAACATACGGGCGACGTTGTAGGGCTCGGCGAAGCTCGTGGAGACCGTGGCGCCGATGCCGATTTGGCGCGTGGTGACGCTGAGGGCGGCAGCGAGCGTCATCGGCTCGAAGCGTGTGAGGAACGAGGGATGGTCGGTCAGGGTAGGAGCAAGGCTGTCCGAGATGAAGAACAGATCGAACTTGCCGCGTTCGGCGATCTTGATGCCGGCCTGGGCGATGGGCCAGTTGCAATGGCTGTCGAAGGCGCCGTCCATGCGCCAGCCGGCGGAATGATTGCCGGTACCCAGCCAGAACACACCCAGATGCATGCGGCGCTCAGGTTTAGGCATTCCTGCTCCCTCCCTCCACCGCGCCGACGCCAGTTCGAACGTCGCGGCTGCCGCGGTCCGCCTTTGGATGGCATGCGAATGTTTTCGCATCGACGCTCAGGAGGCCAGACTAGCATCAATCTTTACGGCACCAAGCTCGTACAGGGAATGATGGCATTGCGCAAAAGTGGGGGCTAGGCGGCCCCTTCATCACGCCGAGGTGACGCAGGGTTGATGCGGTGCAGGCGGTCGCCATGTTAAGGGTGACGATCGAGATCCGCCTTGGTCAGGCAGGCGAAGTGGCGGGAAACGCGAGGCTCATGCTTTCCGAGATTTACATTTCGATTGGGGTTCTGCTGGCGGGAATGGTGAGCTTCCTGTCGCCGTGCGTGCTGCCGCTCGTGCCGCCGTATCTGGGCTATCTGGGCGGCACCACGGTTGCCCGGATGGGTGAGAACGGAGCGTTGCAGCCGGGGCAGCACCGGCGGATCGTGATCGGATCGGTTTGCTTCGTGCTCGGCTTCACGACGGTTTTCGTCGGGCTTGGTGCGGGTGCGTCTGCATTCGGGCAGTTGATCCAGGCTTGGAAGAATCCCCTGTCGATTGCGGCGGGTCTGGTTATCGTGCTGTTTGGTCTCCATTTTCTTGGGCTTGCCCGTATTCCGCTGCTCTACCAGGAAGCGCGCTATCATGCCGACATGGAGGGCGTGAGCCTGATCGGCGCGTACGTGATCGGGCTCGCGTTCGCGTTCGGTTGGACGCCGTGCGTCGGGCCGATCCTGGCGACGGTACTGGCGGTGGCGGCGAACGAGGCGAGCTTATCCGCCGGGGTGCGGTTGCTGTTTCTGTATTCGCTGGGACTGGGCATTCCGTTCGTATTGGCGGCGGTTGCGATCGGGCCGTTCATGCGGTTCATGCAGCGGTTCCGCCGACACATGGACGTGGTCGAGCGCGGCATGGGCGTGATGCTGTTGCTCGCTGGCCTGCTGATCTTGGCGGGGCCCGTCCACGACATGTTGCGCGCGGCGATGCCGGGTCTGGTTTCGAAGGCCGGTTGGATCGGTGGGCCGCTTGCCTTGATCGGCGTCGTCGCCGCACTAGGCGTTGGAGGTTGGGTTGCTGAGCGTATCGGCGGGATGGCGCATGATCCGCGGCGTGACAGGATGCTCATTGGCGCCGGCGTTGCTACGATGGCGCTGGGCTTGTTCGTCGGTGGCGGCTCGATGAACGTGATCGGCCAATGGCTGCTCGACACGTTCCCGGGACTAGCCAGCATCGAGGAATGGATGACGTCGAAGTCGCTGCAAGGCGAGATCATGCGGCGCGGAGCGGGGCAATGAGGAAGCTGTGAGCAAACGGATAGGCATTGCGTTGACGATCGCGGGCTCGGACAGCTCGGGTGGAGCCGGTATCCAGGCGGATCTCAAGACGTTCAGTGCTTTAGGCGTCTACGGCGCGAGCGCAGTCACTGCGCTGACGGCTCAGAACACGATGGGCGTGACGGGGGTACATGCGGCACCGCCGGAGTTCGTTGGCCAGCAGATCGAGGCTGTGCTCGAAGATCTCGAGGTTGGGGCCGTGAAGACGGGGATGCTCGCCAATGCCGGCATTGTTCTGGTGGTTGCGGCGGCGTTGGAGCGGCGACCCACTCTGCCACTGATCGTCGATCCCGTGATGGTGGCGACGAGCGGCGACAGATTGCTCGAGCCCGATGCGGTCGATGCCTACAAAAAGTGCCTCATTCCGCGTGCTGCGCTGATCACGCCCAATCTGGCGGAAGCAGCAGCACTTCTAGACGAGCCGTTAGCTGGCGATCTGCCGGCAGCGGAACGACAAGCACGAGCACTGCTTGCGTTCAATTGTAGTGGCGTGCTCGTCAAGGGAGGCCACCGTGCGGCTGCGGAAGCCGTCGACGTGCTGGCGCTCGCTGATGGCTCGATCCATCATATCGCGGCAGCGTGGGTCGAGACCGCCAATACGCATGGCACGGGCTGCACGCTGTCGGCTGCGATTGCGGCGTTGATGGCGACGGGTATGCCGTTGGTCGAGGCGGTTCGGGGGGCTAAGCGTTATCTCACTGCAGCGCTGGCGTCCGGGCGGGACCTTGGGGTCGGAAGGGGGCAAGGCCCCGTCGATCATCTTTTCGACGTTCGGCGGCGGACCAGGCCTGCTTGAAGGGACTGGGGCTGCGTGCAATGCTGCAACATATCGCCGGTGTCGGCCTGGCATGACAAAAATGGTTTTGATGCCACCGCAAAGTTTTGTAACAAGGCGATCTTATGTTCACGGATTCAAGATTTGCACGACTTTGTAGTGGGGCTGCGTCTCGCATTCGTTGCCAACCGGCTGATTGAGTGCCGGAACTGATCACGAGCTGGTTTCCGTCTGGTAACGCCACTGCCAGTGGCTGCGACCCTGGGGACCAGCAGGGTAATCGACAGCAAGGGACCGCATCATGGTCGTTCGTTTCACTAGGAATATTTGTGTTCTGGCGGCTGGGGTTGGCGGGGCGGTGGCGTTGGCTCAAGTGGCCTTTGCAAACCCTGTTCTCAACCTGCCGGGGCGTTGGTCGGGTCCGGGCAATATTCACATGACCAACGGCGAGACCGAGCAGATGCGGTGTGTCGCGACGTATTTCGTCGAGGGCAACGGTTCCTCGGTGAAGCAGAATCTCAGGTGTGCCAGCCAGGGCTACAAGATCGATGCGGTGACCAATCTCACAGTTGCCAATGGGCGTGTCTCGGGCGGTTGGGAGGAGCGGACCTGGGCGACGACCGGTTCGATCAAAGGCGATATTCAAAGCGACGGCTTCAATCTTACGATCGACGGTCCGGGATTTACGGCAGCGATGGCGCTTAAAACCAGCAACTGCAGCCAGTCGATCAGCATCACGCCGCGCGGCAATGCCGTGGCGAAGATATCCATGAACTTGGGTAAGTGCTGATTCCTGCTTTGCACGGCTTTCGCAGCCGCGCGGGATGGGCGCGTGGGCGTTTGCTTGCCTCGATTTGATCGATTGGCTGAGCCTCTTGCAAAACGCCGCAAGGCGGATCGGTTGCGGGTGGTCGGCGACCGTCGGCGGGGCGCCTTGTCGTTGCATGTGATTACATGACGCCCCTCACGCCGCAATTCACACACACCTCGACCGT
>CANJPN010000250.1 GCA_947475855.1 Bradyrhizobiaceae bacterium | reverse complement strand
ATTGCGCGATCGATCGAGATCGTGACGCCGCGCTACCGGCGGAACGGCGGAAAGCCCCAGCCTGATGTTTGCGCTCGCGAATGTCGTTCGCTGCTGATGGCGGGACACGTCGATTGGGTCCGGGTCGTTCTGACGGCGGGTGACAAGCCCAGCGTCAATGTATTCCGGCGTGGGGAGGGGGCCGCTTGCTCCGACCCTCGGTCGCCCTGCATCGTGTGGAGCGCAAACTCCGATGCGGACGCCGATCTTCGCATCACCATCGAGCGCGAGAACTTGAAGTCCAGACTCGACTACGGCCTTGTGTCGGCGAGATCTCTCCGGGTCCTGACCGTTACGCAGGGTAGCGAGGTGCTCTTGCGGCGGACCGAGGTCGAGATCGAGCGCCCCGTCTCGCCGACAATTCTGAAGTTGGCGGTCGACAAGGAAGGCGGGCTGCTCATGCGCACGCGGGCTGCAGCGAATGCGATCGACTTGCAGCACGTTCTTACTGAACTCGGGTTGGGGGGTACAGGCAGTGATGTGCCACCTTCGCCACCACAACCGCTGGGTCAATGGCGTTATGATCGCGATGGCCCTGGGACGCGCGACCTGCAAGCCGTCCTTGCGCTGCCGCAGAGCGAGCCTTTCAACGAAGAACAATACAACGTCATCGACCGCTGGCTCTCGTCGGTGCGATGGATCGGCAAGAAGGAAAATCCAGGCATCACCTGGAGCGATCACGAGACCCAACTGGTGCGCAGCATTCTGCACGATCAGCGGCTCAACCGAGCGTCCTTCATCGACCAGGTCGTGATGCGCCACGAGGTACGGGCCACCCTGCTGCCCGAGGTGATCGACCTCCTGTCGAGCCGCGGCGTCGGTAACGGTCACTCCCTTTTGCGCAGCTTGGCGTATGCGCTTCAGCGGATCGCCCCGTCCGAGCTCGCCCCTTATGCCGACCGCATCCTGGCGGCGTCCGAGCGCGATCCCACGACAAGAACCGTACTTCTCGGCGTTGTCTCTCGCCTACCCGTCAATCCCCTGCCGCGCCTTCTTCCGTTCGAGGCCGACTATGGTCCCGGCAGCCAACACGTCCGTATCAACGCCGCGTGCAAGGCCGAAAAAGGCTGGGCACCGCAGATTGTCCCCGAGTTGCGCAGCGCTCTCGAGCGACAGGGCGAGGGCTCCTACTTGCGCGAGTACCGCCGCGCCGTGCTCGGCGCATTGATCAACCTCGGCGACCTGCCGTGGGTCGAGCAGGAGTTGCTCGCTGGTCGCTTCGGGGACAAGGACTTGCTCGCCGACCTCAAGCGCTCGCACCGGTATGGCTGGCTGTGCTGATGGGCGGCCGTATCGTGACCGTGTCCCAAGCGATCCAGCGCGGTCGCGGGAAGGTCCAGATCGGCGATTCGGTATGGACTGCGGAAGGTCCCGATATGCCGGAAGGGGCGCGCGCCAAGGTGACCTGCGTGAACGGCACGGTGCTCGTCGTCGGCGCGGGCTGATAGGATGCCGCCTCGTTGGTCGGCCGATCGGCCGGCCGTTGAACGGAGGCGAACATGCTCGAAGGTGGATGCCATTGCGGCGCGATCCGGTATCGCGTCGAAGGCGACGCGATGAACCACGCGCTATGTCACTGCCGGGACTGCCGACGTCACGCAGGAGCCCCGATGGTCGGCTGGACCATGTATCCGGCCAACGCCTTGACGGTCACGCAAGGCACGCCCAAGGTTTACTCATCGTCGGCGGATGGCCGCCGGCATTTCTGCCCCGACTGCGGCACGGGACTATTCTACGTCAACGAGAAATTTCTGCCTGGCATCGTCGATATCCAGAGCGCGACCTATGACGACCCGTCGGCAGTTCCGGCCCAGGCACACATCCAGGTGGCCGAGCGGATCTCGTGGATGGAACGGGTGCACGAGTTGCCGGCGTTCGATCGCTTCCCGCCGATGCCTTAGACATCACGCCTGTAGACATCACGCCTGTGAGCTTCCCAGAAGCCGCGTCGGGGAGCCGACGAGGAATGGTGCGCCGACCATGATCGGGGCACCGCCGACATCCAGCGTGGCAGAAACGGAAACAATGCTACCGGGGAGGATCGGCTCGCCGTCGTCGATCATCGAACCCGCGAGCGGTTCGAGCGGCAGTGCGGTGCGCGTGCCTTCGACGAGCCATGTCGCGTTCGTTGCCAATGCCGATGTATCCGGAAGTTTCGCTGCGAGGTCCGCGAAGGCCTTTTCAGCGCTATCGATCTGCGAGCGTACACCATCTTTGCGGACCATCGTCTTCGTCAGCCGGACCCATGCGCCCTTGTAGGCGACGGAGATGCGGATCGCCGAGAAGTCGCCGAGCTCGACAGCTTTCTCCAGGCGAATCATTCCGAAACTCTTCGCCAGATCGACCGCGACTGCCGGATAGACCTCCTCTGCACCCAGCCTGCGCGCTTCACCGTCGATACGGGAAACGAGCCTCGATGCGTCGCGTTCGCGCGGATCGCAAGCCGCGAGCGCGCTTCTCGCGATCTCGGCTGCTCGTTCGTGCAGGGCAATGTCGGCGGGATCGGCGACAACGCGAACGGCTCGGAACAAGGCGGAGGCATCGGCGATGGTGTGGCCCTCGGCGGCAATGTCTTCGATCACGACGGCGGGCAGGTGGGGTAGGTCCACAACGCCGACGTTGCCTTTGCCGGCGTGGGACATCAGGAATTTTCCGGCCTCGCTGCCGATGCGGGGCGAGTTCATCACGTCGGCCACGTGCGCGTTGCGGCGCATCCAGCCGTTGACGCGGTTGGAGAGTGCGGACACGAGGATCGGGCGGCCTTGGCGCGGCACGACCATCAATCCCTGGTTCCAGTAAGGTACGAAGCCGGCAAGCCACGACACAGCGGCAGCGCGCGCCGGCGTCGTGTAGGCGACGATTGCGTCGAGCCCCGCGCCGGCCATCGCGGCTTGCAACGCGGCCACGCGGCCATCGAGCAAGGTCTCGGGCAGCTCGTCCTTCGACCACGAAATCAAGCCTCGGCGCATCTTCTCCCTCTCCTCAATCGAGGCAGCCGGAACTCAGGCAGCAGGAACTCGGTGTCACTGCTGTCCGAGTTCCTGATGCCTGCTGCCTTCTCTTCAAACTTCGAACAACCGACGCGGAGTACGCGTCAGCACTTCGCAGCCGGTGTCGCCGACGACAACGACATCACCCAGCACCATGTAGCCGGCTTCGGGGTGGTAAGTGTTGGGATGGACGATGATGGTCATGCCGGTCTCGAGGACGACGTCCACGTCTTCCAGAATGGCGGGCCGCATGTCGGGCATGAGGCCAAGGCCGTGGCCGCGCACGCGGGTGTACTTCGACGTCACGTAGTCGCCCAGGCCGTATTTGCGGAACACGTCGTTCTCCGCACGGGCGATGTCGGCCGCGGTCACCCCGGCGCGCACCGCCGCGATGCCGGCTTCCATCGACTCCAGCCAAATGGCGAAAGCCTTCTTCTGCGTCTGGTCGGCCCGGCCCAGCACCATGGTCCGGCAGATCTGCGCGAAATAGCCGTCGATGGCGGGCGTAAGCTCGGTCGTCACCATATCGCCGACGGCGAGCTTGCGTTCCGACGGTGGGGTCATGCCCCGAACATCGGCGCGGCCGGAGCCGATGATCTGGAAGTTGTCGGCGGAACCCTTGGCCCGCAGGAACGCCTCGACATCGGCGACGACCTCGAACTGGGTCCGTCCAGGCCGCGCCACTTCCATGAAGTAGGCGTACCCATCGTCGGCGAGCGCGGCGGCGCGTCGGATGGCGTCCAGTTCACCGGGCATCTTGATCATGAAGAGCCGTTCGATCAACGGGCCGGCATCGTCGAGGCGCAAGCGACGCTCGGGTTCGGCCTTGGCGAGCCACGCCGGCATCAGATGACGCGGCGTGACGGCGACCTTCTGGTTGGCGATCGCCTGGATCTCGCCTGTCACGGCCTTGGCCATATCGCGCGCGAAATGGACCTCGGTGCCCTTGGCTTCCGTCTGGGCGCGCTCCCAGTCCGCGACGCTCTCCAGCCACATCCGGCAGCGGCCGTCCGCCGTTAGGATCGCAAGACCGTTGCCTTCGAGAATGCCGAAATCGGCGACATAGCGCAGATAGGCCTCCTGCCAGGACGTTCCACAGATGACGAGGGCGTCAATCCCTTCGTTGCGCATCGCCTCGCCCAGGCGCGCACGCCTGTCGGCGGACAGAGTGGTCATCATCGTCCCTCGTTCGGTGCATTGGCGGCCCTGCACTGGCCCAGACCAATCTACGTCCCTGTCAGTACCCGCGGCCAGCGGAGACGCAACCAGGGGAGACAAAGAAATTCTCCAGCGGGCAACTCGCATTCAAATTGCTGTTTTGCATCAGCTTTGCCAATATGTCAGCGAAATGAAGGCTCGGCATCCAGCTCGCCCGGCCTCGGCAGGAAACCCTTTATCAACCATGGCTATGGCAAGCCGCACAGGCAATTCTCTCGGGAAAGCAGACATCGAAACCCCTTGCGTCAAGGTATGCGAGATCGACCAGGCGACGCGGTTGTGCACAGGGTGCGGCCGCAGCCTTGCTGAAATCGCCACTTGGAGCACTATGAGCCGCGGTGACCGGCGGCGGATCATGGCGATGCTGCGCGAGCGGATAGGGGCAGGCTGTAAGAAGGTAGACGCGGAATGAAGTGGCTTCCGCTGATTGCGGTGATCGTCGGTGGCACCGCATTGGTGTTCCGCCAGGAAGGCCAACTACTGCTGGGCGTGGACGAGGGCCAGTTCGCCAGCCTCCTGATCGGTTTCACCCTGCTCGCGTTCATCGGCACATCCGTGCTCGCGGGCTACCGGGGCGGACTGGGCAAGCTCGCCCGAACCGCTGCGGTGAGCGCTGCCGCTATTGCCGGTATCGCCGGCGGCTATACCTACAAATCCGATGTCGTCGAATTTGCCCACCGGGTGACGGGAGACCTGCTGCCGCCAGGTGAGCCGCTCAGCGCCGAGCCGCGCCAGTCCGGCGAATTGGCCGTCAAAATCAAACGGCGCAGCGACGGTCACTTCGTGGCGCGCGTCAGCATGGGGGGCACTTCGGTCGCGGCCCTGATCGATACCGGTGCCTCGACGGTGGTATTGCGCGCCGCCGACGCCAAATCGATCGGCCTCGATATCGACAGGTTGTCGTACACGGTGCCAGTGCAAACCGCGAACGGTCTCGCCTACGCCGCCGCAGTACGCCTCAACCAGGTCGCCATCGGCAACATCGTTCTGGACGGCGTAGACGCCCTCGTCGCGCGCCCTGGAGCCCTCAAGGAAAGCCTGCTCGGTATAAGTTTCTTAAGGCGATTACGCTCTTATGAATTCTCGGGTGACTTTTTGACCCTTAGGGGCTGACGCTGGGGAATTCGGTCTTCACTCGGCGCCTCCTTTGTGCCGCGCGGAGCCTGCCAATGTCGAATACGTCTACACTTGGCCATGCCGCCAACATCGTGGCCGGATGGACCTTCTTCGCCCTCTGCATCGTCGGCTCGGTCGTCTATTACAACGATCTCCGAGCGGCTGGCCGGTGGGTACTCGGCGTTCCCAATCCCGACGAGGTTGCAGCCGCCGCCCGGCCACAAGCCGAGGATACACAGGCGGACCCGGCTCAATCGACCAGCGGCAGCACCGTCGAGCTGAGGGCCGACCACATCGGTCATTTCAGCACCATGGCGCAGATCAACGGCAGTTCCATCGACGTGATGGTCGATACTGGCGCCTCCATCGTGGCGCTGACCTGGGAAGATGCGCAGCGCGCCGGCATTTTCGTCAGGCCGTCCGATTTCACCCACCGGGTCAACACCGCCAATGGTCAGGCCAAGGTTGCACCGGTAACTATAGATTCTATCTCTATCGGCGGCATTACCGTGCGGGATGTGAAGGGTGCCGTCTCCGAGCCCGGCCGTCTCAACGGCACGCTGCTCGGCATGACGTTCCTTGGCCGACTGTCCCGGGCCGAACTCAAGCGCGGCACGCTGCTGCTGGAAGAATAGGCTGTTCCCGCTTATCGCCAACGGGCACGAGGGCATGCCTCCTGCCGGATACACCATGGCTGGGGACCTCAATCTTGGAATTGAACTACGTTCCTGTTTCAAATCTCTTTATTTTGCTGCCAGCGATATTCGCTGCTAACCGAACAAACTAACGATCTTCGCGATTGAACCATCTGGTTCATTGGCCATTTAAGTGCGGCCGAGTAGAACCCGTTGCGACAACAGACGAACCGACTTACGGGGATTGCCATGCTGCCCAAGCCGCGCGCCGACCTCAAGCCGAACACGGCTGCCTTCGAAAGCCTTCCCCTGGTCAAGCCCACGGGCTTCCGCGAATACGATGCCCGCTGGCTGTTCCCCGAAGAAATCAACCTGATGGGTCTCAACGCGGTCGGCCTGGGCCTCGCCCAGTTGTTCGACGAGCGCGGCGTCAAGAAGCGCATCGTCGTCGGACACGACTTCCGTTGGTACTCCGCGAGCGTCAAGCAGGCCCTGATGGTAGGCCTCCTGGGGGGCGGCTTCGAGGTCCACGACATCGGTCTCGCGTTGTCGCCGATGGCCTATTTCGCCCAGTTCGCGCTCGACGTCGAAGGCGTCGCGATGGTCACCGCGAGCCACAACGACAACGGCTGGACCGGCATCAAAATGGGTCTCGACCGCCCGCTGACGTTCGGGCCGGAAGACATGACGGCCCTCAAGGAAATCGTGCTCGCCGGCAAGTATTCGACGAAGCCCGGCGGCAGCTATCGCTTCGTTGCCGACATCGGCCAGCGCTACATGGACGATCTCGTCAATCGCGCGAAGCTGAAGCACCCGCTGAAGGTCGTCGCCGCTTGCGGCAACGGCACAGCGGGCGCGTTCGCACCGCAGGTGCTGGAGAGGCTCGGCTGCGAGGTGGTGCAGCTCGACTGCGAGCTCGATCACTCCTTCCCGCGCTACAATCCCAACCCCGAAGATATGAAGATGCTGCACGCCATCGCGGAAGCGGTGGTCAAGCACAAGGCGGACGTGGGCCTGGGCTTCGACGGCGACAGCGACCGTTGCGGCGTCGTCGACAACGAGGGCCACGAGATCTTCGCCGACAAGGTCGGCGTGATGCTCGCCCGCGATCTCTCCGCGATCCACAAGAACGCGGTGTTCGTCGCCGACGTGAAGTCGACCGGCCTCTTCATGACCGATCCGGTGCTGATCGAGCGCGGCGCCAAGACGCTCTACTGGAAGACCGGCCACTCCTACATGAAGCGCTACACCAACGAGAAGAAGGCGCTCGCGGGCTTCGAGAAGTCCGGCCACTTCTTCTTCCGGCCGCCGCTCGGGCGCGGCTACGACGACGGCCTCGTGTCGGCGATCGCGGTGTGCGACATGCTCGATCGCGCGCACGGCAAGTCGCTCGCCGTCCTGCAGCGCGAACTGCCGAAGACGTGGCAGTCGCCGACCATGTCGCCCCACTGCGGTGACGAGGTGAAGTACGGCATCGTCGACAAGGTGATCGCGGGATACAAGGCTCGCGCTGCCGCCGGCGAGAAGATCGCCGGGCAGAAGGTGCGCGACCTGATCGACGTGAACGGCATCCGCGTGGTGCTGGAAGACGGCACCTGGGGTCTCGTGCGCGCGTCGTCGAACAAGCCCGAGCTGGTGGTCGTCGTAGAGAGCCCGACGTCCGAAGCCAATATGCGCGCGATCTTCGCGGACATCGACGCGACGCTGGGCAAGTTCCCCGAGGTCGGCGAGTACAATCAGAAGATCTGAGGTGGGCGTGGGGGGGGGGGATCCCGCTGCCGCGCGATACGAGTGGCTATTCGCCCCTCGAGCTCCCCAACCAGGGCGGAGCCCTGGACCCACTCTTTGAAGTGCTGTGCAAGGGCAGGCGAACCTGTCCGAAAGCAGAACTACGCAGGCTGACGCGATGGGCCAGGAGCTGTCGTGCTCCAGCAATTTCAACATGATACGGATTGTAATTTTGTCACGTCATTCGGGGCAGCGGCCGGCCCCAGCCGTTCATTGTGGAGTCATTGGACCCGTGAGCCGATTCGGCAGAACGACTTGGTCGTCGACTGCGTAGAGAAAGCAAGGCCCGTTCTGGTTATTGCGCTGGGGATCAAGGTTACAGTCGAGGAGGACGCGTTCTTCTGCACCGCGTTGAGACGTTGCGCCCGCAACAATGAAGAGACGTCCCAAAGGATGAAAGGCGGCCGCCTTGTAGCCCGTTGCTGCTCGGAAGCTAACGACATCAGGGTGCGATCTGCGGGCTGGTCCAAGCGTGGGTATCTGACTAGGCTCGAAGAGCCCATCGTAGGCCACGCGAGCCATTGATCTTAGGGCTCCCCGACGTTTCAAGTGGGTAGCCTGAGATCGAGTTTGCCGGCGATCATGTAGGTGACGACCTTCAATGTCTCGCGGTTTCGGTATCCGCGCGCCTTTGCCTTGGCGGCCTGGACGAGGCTGTTGATGCCCTCGATGAGTCCGT
>CANJPN010000249.1 GCA_947475855.1 Bradyrhizobiaceae bacterium | reverse complement strand
GCCCAACCGCTCGACAAGTGCCCGGAAATCCTGCGCTTTCATCGTGTCCATCCTGCCGCCAAATCACTGGTCAGCAAGGTCGCACAACATTCTGGCGGAACAGAGCCGTTTCCTCTCATCGCTCTCTCGGCCACCGGTTTTGGGGCCGAATGCTGTTTCAGGGCTCGAGTTCAGGCCGCCTCGTGCGGTTTTGCGGCGGGATTTGCGACACTCTGTGCCCGAATAGGCGGCGGCGTGCGTCCATAATTCGGGCATAAAATGGCGCGCCCGGCGATTGATTTTCGCAGGCGAGGGCATATCCTCTGTTGTTTGCGGCTGCTCCGAAAACGAACAAAATGAGGAAACTGCGATGCATAAAGATGCGATCGACCCTTGGTTCATCGACAAGGCGCGGGCCGCCCGCGGCGGCAAGCTGAACGCTTACGAGACGGTGGCTGGTCCGAAAACTGCGCTCGTCGTCGTCGACATGCAGAACTACTTCGTCCAGGACGGGATGCCCTCGTGTGCGCCGATCGCGCGCGATATCGTGCCCAACATCAACCAGTTGGCACGGGCGACGCGCGCGGCGGGTGGCATGGTGATCTGGATCCAGACGGAAGGGCTGATAAAGAACCCCGACGATTGGGCGAACCGTAAGGAAGCTACCAGCGTCGAAGGATGGAACCGGCGGCAACGGCTGCTCGCACGGGACGGCGCTGGCTTCCCTATATACGAAACATGCGAGGTTCTCCCGGAGGACAAGATCGCATTGAAGATCCGCTACTCCGCATTCATCCCCTATCCGTCCGATCTCGAACATCTGCTCAAGGCGAACGGCATCGACACGCTGCTGATTACCGGCGTTGCCACAAGCACATGCTGCGAGTCGACAGCGCGAGATGCGGCCATGTGGGGCTACAGAACCATCATGGTGTCGGACGGCAACGCCGATTCCACCGACGCATTGCATAACCATACCCTCGGCAAGTTCCTGGTCACGTTCGGCGACGTGCAGACGACCGCGCAACTCGTCACGAAACTCGCGGCTGGAAAGGGCTCCAAATCCGAGGCAGCAGAATGAGGCCGCTCTTTGGGAATGCTGCCGTTACGATCGCGGCTTTGGCCTTGACCGTGTGGCTGCCAAAGCCCGATGCGGCGGCCCAAGATGCCTATCCATCTCGGCCGGTACGGCTGATCGTCGGCTTCGGTGCGGGTGGTGCGACCGACATCGTCGGACGTGTTCTCGGCAATCGAATGGCTGCGAATGTCGGACAGTCTTTCGTCGTCGAGAACCGGACAGGCGGCAGTGGAACAATTGCCACGGAGGCCGTGGCTCGCGCGGAACCAGACGGCTACACGCTGCTCGTCACGCCGTTCGCGAATGCCGTGAATGAAACATTGTTCAAGACACTCAAGGCGCGGGGCGGCGAACAGCTGATAGCCGTCGCGCCGGTTGCGGAAACCGGCAACGTGCTTATCGTCCATCCGTCGTTGCCCGTGCGCACCGTCGCCGACTTCATTTCCTACGCCAAATCTCTTCCTCCGGGAACACTCGTGGGGGCATCGTCGGGCCGCGGCACGGCCCCGCATCTCGCGTTGGAACTTTTCAACTCCATGACTGGCATCAAGATCCGGCCGGTACACTACAGAGGCGGCGGCGACACCATTCGCGATCTCGTCACCGGCGAAGTAAAGCTCATGTTCGCCACCACTGCTCCGATCATCGAGTACATCCGGAACCAATCGGTTCGTGCCATCGCGACAACGGGACCTGCGCGCGACCCGTTGCTGCCTGATCTGCCAACAGTGATCGAAACGGGCCTGCCTGGCTTCGACGTACGGATGTGGATTGGATTGATGGCGCCGGCTGGAACACCCGCGCCCGTCATTGCAAGGCTCTCAGCTGAATCTTCCCGCGCGCTTGAAGCGGCCGATGTGAAAGCGGCATTTGTCGCGCAGGGCTTCGATCCGATGCCGGGATCGCCTGAAATGTTCGCTACGCTCTACAAGAGCGAGGTTGCGAAGTGGCGTCAGGTAATCGAGAGCAACGGGATCAGCAGCGAGTGAGATCGCAACCTCGGGCGCAGGAGCCTGCGCCGCCGCACACAGCCTGCACGAACGGGGCGATGAACAATTCGAACACGCTATGGCGGATGGGTCTCGGATCTCATGTCGAAGGCTCAGTATTCAATGTCACCGCACGCCCGCCGCCATCTCCCTTAGCGCTCGGCGGATAAGAGCCGAGGTGGCTGCATCTTTGCCGAGTTCCTTGGCGGCAAGTGCCACGGCTTGGCTCGCCTGCGAAGGCTGGTATCCGAGATTGGTGAGCGCCGAGATCGCTTCGGCGGCGGCGTTGCCATCGGGCGCGACGACCGATGCGGCACCACCCGCGGCGGAGGCTGCCGGAACATTCAGGCCCGCGACTGAGAGCGCCGGGGCCTTATCCTTCAGCTCCAGGATCAGGCGCTGCGCGAGTTTCTTGCCGACGCCGGGGGCTTCTTCCATGGCGGCCCAGTTGCCCAGCGCGATCGCCTGAGCGAGATCGTTCGGAGCCATCGTGCCGAGCACCGAGAGCGCAACCTTAGAGCCGACGCCCTGCACGTTCTGAAGCGTGCGGAACCATGAGCGCTCGACCTCGCTCGAGAAGCCGAACAGCCGGATCGCGTCCTCGCGCACGTGCGTGTCGATGGCGAGCGAGACGGTGTCGCCGAGTTTCATATTGCGCAGCGTGCGCGATGACGCCTGCACCTCGTATCCGACGCCGTTGACGTCGATCACGCAGTGGCTCTCGCCGATGGCATCGACGATGCCTTTGAGCTTTCCGATCATTGGGCACCTCCAGCGTAGGTTGGGTCGACCCAGGACACTAATCCGGGGGAGGCCCAACTTTTACGGCATGCTACCAGATCGTTGGGCCTCGGCGGGAAGTTGCCTCGACCCAACCTGCTAGTCTCACGAAGCCACCATCTTCGCCAATTGCCGGATACCCCGGTGATTGGCGTGGCAAATTGCGATGGCCAGCGCGTCGGCTTCGTCGGCGCTGTCGAACTTGGCGCGCGGCAAGAGCATGCCGACCATCATCTGAATCTGCTTCTTCTCGGCATGACCGGCGCCGACGACCGTCTTCTTGATGAGGTTGGGCGGGTATTCGGCGACACGAATGCCCTTCATGGCCGGGGCGAGCATCGCCATGCCGCGGGCCTGCCCCAGTTTCAGGGTCGAGCGCGGGTTGTCGTTGACGAAAGTCTCTTCGACGGCGGCCTCCTGCGGGTGGAAGCTCGCCAGCACGCTGGTGATGCCTTCGTAGAGTTCGCGCAAGCGATACGACAGCTCTTCCTTGTCGGTCGACTTGACGTGGCCGCTCGCCACGTACGAGAGCCGGACCCCGTCGGACTCGATGACGCCCCAGCCGGTGCGCCGAAGCCCGGGATCGATACCGATAATGCGAATCAGATTGCTCTTCATATCGCCCCCATAGCATACGTGGGGCGCAAAAGGGCCCGCCTTCCCAAGGGTATCGCAGCGTGAGGGGAACCATGCGCCAGATCCGCCGTCTCGCCGCAGCAGTCGTCGGCGCTTTGACCGCCGCAGCTTCACCCACCCTCGCTCAGTCGCCCTCGACGTCCTTCTATGC
Source organism: Bradyrhizobiaceae bacterium (assembly GCA_947475855.1). Taxonomy (GTDB): domain Bacteria; phylum Pseudomonadota; class Alphaproteobacteria; order Rhizobiales; family Hyphomicrobiaceae; genus CAMDPA01. The sequence continues at coordinate 4,865 of CANJPN010000249.1, read as the reverse complement.
CGGCAAGACGGTGACGCTGCTGATCGGGTTTGGCTCCGGCGGTGGGAACGACATCTGGGCGCGGATGGTGGCGCGCCACATGGGCAAACACTTACCGGGCAATCCCAACATCGTGCCGCAGAACCTGCCGGGCGCGGGTGGTCTGCTAGTCGCCAACCAGCTCTACAACGTCTCGCCGAAGGACGGCAGCGTCATCGCGCTGATCAACCGGGGCATCCCGATGGAGCCGCTGCTGGGCGGAGCGGGAACGCAATTCGACCCGCTCAAGTTCAACTGGCTCGGCAGCCCCGACCGCGACACCGCGATCTGCGTGTCGCGCAAGGACAGCGGCGTCGCAACGATGCAGGACCTGTTCCAGAAGGAGCTGGTCATGGGCGCTACGGGATCGGGTGCGGATTCTGCCGTGTATCCAGAGTTCATGCACCTGCTGCTCGGCATGAAGTTCAAGGTGGTGAAGGGCTACAAGGGCTCCAACGAAGTGCGGCTCGCGATGGAGCGCGGCGAGGTGCAGGGTATCTGCGGATCGAACGATTCGGTGATGAACTCGGATATCGGGCGCTCGGGAAAGCTCGTGGTGCTGTTCCAGGCGCGGCTGGAGCCCGATCCACGGTTGAAGGATCTGCCTCTGGGGTCGGCCAGCGCGCGGACGGCCGAGGAGCGGCAGATCCTGGAATTGTTCTTCATGCGCGCGACGCTCGGCCGGCCGTTCGTCGCCCCGCCGGGGCTTCCGGCCGAACGGGTGGCGACGCTGCGCAAGGCGTTCGCCGACACGATGGCGGACAAGGCGTTCGTGGACGAGGCGTCCAAGCAGTCGTTCACTGTCGAGCCGATGACGGGCGAGGAACTCGCCGCGCAGGTCGAGCGCGCGTTCAAGATGCCGGCCGATATCGTGAAGAAGACCACCGACGTACTGGGGCGGATAACCTCCGCTGACAAAAAGTAGGCTGCAAACCACGTTAGTTCGCGCGACCGACAGGAGAAAGACGAGATGGCCGCCACCATGAAGACCAACAGCACTGCGCCCCGCTTCATCGACGTGCACCACCATTGTGTGCTGCCGGAGTATCAGGCGGCGCTCGTGCGCTCCGGTGCCGCCGATCCTTCGCGGCCGTTGCGCAAGAACGCTTCGCCGCAGGAAGCAATCGATTCGATGGGCACGCTCGGCATCGAGGCGGCGATCGTGAACCCGCTGTCGGTCGCGGGCGTGCATCACGGCAACGACGCGGACGCACGTTACCTATGCCAGTCCGTCACCGATGCGCTGGCGAAGTTCGCGGGCACCGCTCCCGATAAGCTGGGCTTCTTCGCGCCGCTTCCCTACCCTGACGTCGACGGCTCGCTCGCCCATATGGCGTACGCCCTCGACACACTGAAAGCCGACGGTCTGATCCTGCTGTCGAGCCAGAACGGCATCTATGTCGGGGACAAACGCATGGAGCCGCTGCTGGCCGAGATGAACCGGCGCAAGGCCGTCGTGTTCGTGCACCCGGCGCGTCCGGCATTCGTCGACACCTTGAGCATGAAGATCTGGGGCTCGATCATCGAGTACACGTTCGAGACGACACGGGTCGCTGCGTTCCTGATCTACAACGAGTTCATGCGAAAATACCCCGATATCAAGTGGATCCTCGCGCACGCCGGCGGGTGCCTGCCCTTCATCTCGTTCCGGCTGATCCTCATGGAGGAGCAGGACATCAACAAGCCCGAGTTCTCCAGCCGTGTCCCCGAGGGGGCGCGGCACTATGTGGACCGGTTCTACTTCGATACCGCGATATCCGGCTCCAACGCGGCGATGTCTTCCTTGATGGAGGTGGCAAAGCCGGGACACGTGATGTACGGCAGCGACTGGCCCTATATCGACCGGCACACCATAGACCTCCAGCACGAATGCCTGGCGACGTGGAAAGGTTTCGACGACGCGAGCCGCGCCGCGGTCTATCGCAACAGCGCACTTGCACTCTTTCCCCGCTTCCGAAAGAATTGAGCCCTCTGGTCGAGCCGGCAAGCAATGCCGGCCACATCTTGCCGGACAGGTGGAGGGAGGAAGCCGCATGACGTCTGCGCGCATAGCAGCAGTGGTTGGCGCAATGCTGGGCTGGCTGGGCTCGGGCCCTGCAATGGAGGCTCAAGCCCAGCAGGCCGACTTCTACGCCGGCAAGCGTCTCATCGTGCTGGTCAACTATGCACCGGGCGGTCCCGCCGATATCGAAGGCCGGTTCTTCGCGCGCCACCTCGCCAAGCACATCGCCGGCTCGCCCAGCGTTATCGTGCAGAACATGGACGGCGCGGGCGGCATGGTGGGCGCTACTTGGCTCGGCGAGGTCGCACCGAAAGACGGCACTGTACTCGGTATGCTCACTGCGTCGGCTTGGCAGTTCGCGACTGAAACCTCACCGCGAAAGGTTGACTTCAAGACATATGAGTTCGTCGCCTACCAGCCATCGACGACCGTGTATTTCATGCGCACCGACGTCGCGCCGGGCATCAAGACACCGGCCGATCTAGGCAAAGCGCAGGGCATCATCGCCGGTGGCCTCTCCGCGGACAGCGCGAAGGACCTGATGATCCGGCTCACGCTCGATATGCTCGGCCACAAATACAAGTACGTGACCGGGTATCGCGGCAGCAACGCGGCGCGCCTCGCCATGCAGCAGAAGGAAGTCAACTTCTATTCCGAGAGCCCACCATCCTATCGGACCGTCGTGTTGCAGAGCCTCGTCGACAAGGGCGATGCGATCGGGCTGTTCTACGATCCGGGTTGGGACGGAAAAGATTTCTCACGATCCAAGCAGGTCGATGGATTGCCGATCAAATCGTTTCCGGAGCTCTACAAGGAAATCAAAGGAGAGCTGCCGAAGGGGCCCCTCTGGGAGATGTATCTGACCGCACTGCAGCTCACCGGTGAAGTTTTCCGCGTCGCCGCCATGCCGCCGGGTTCGCCGAAGGCTGCCGTCGACGCGTTGCGCGCCGCGGTCGGAAAGCTCGCAACCGACAAGGAATTCGCCGAAGAGGCGATAAAGGCATTCAGCTTCGTGCCGGAGTTTGTGGCCGGCCCCGATACCTCGGAGCGCGTCCGCAAGATGCTGAACACTTCGCCCGAGCTGCGCAACCAAGTGAACGACTACATCAAAGCGGGCGCTGGGATAAAATGATCGACGGTGCGAGGTTTGGTCGGTTGCCGCGTTCTTAGACGTACCTTTCAGCCGTGCCTGTGACCCAATCCGAGCTACGGAGCCATGCACATGCCGAACGTAACGAGGCCGATTGGATTCACCCTAGCTGCGTTAGCCACATGCGTCTGCCTGAGCACTGGCGCGCCTGCTGCGGATTTCTATGCGGGCAAGCGTCTGACGTTGCTCATCAACTACGCGGCGGGTGGCCCCTCAGATATCGACGGGCGGGTCTTCGCCCGCCACATCGGACGCCTGATCGCGGGCCAGCCGACGGTGATCGTGCAGAACATGGACGGCGCGGGTGGACAGGTCGGCGTCAACTACCTCGGCGAGGTCGCGGCGAAGGATGGCTCTGTCGTTGGCCTGCTGACGGGGTCGGCATTCATCAACACGTTCGCGGCCGGCAACCAGCGGGTCGATTTCCGCTCTCTCGAATTCATCGCTGCCCAGCGCTCGACGAGCGTCTACTACATGCGCAAGGACGTTAAGCCCGGCATCAAGCAGGCCGCCGATCTGGCCCGTGCCGAGGGCGTCATCATCGGCGGGCTCGCCGCCGACAGCTCCAAGGACATCCTGCTGCGACTGACGCTCGACATTCTGGGCGTTCCGTACAAATACGTCACGAGCTACCGAGGCACGAATGCCGTACGGCTCGCGCTCCAGCAAGGCGAAGTCAACATCACCTCGGAAAGTCCGCCTGCGTACCGCGGTGTGGTCGAACCTAGCCTTGTGAAGGATGGCATCGCCATCCCCGTGTTCTACGATCCGGGCTGGGACGGCACGAACTTCAGCGTGCCCAAGGAAGTCGCCGATCTTTCCATGCCAGGGTTCCAGGAACTCTATGCGAAGGCCAAGGGCGGGCTGCCCAAAGGACCTCTGTGGGACGCCTATCTGTCGATCCTGTTCCTCAGCGGAAACAACTTCCGCCTGCTCGCCTTGCCGCCCGGTGCCCCTGCCGAGGCTCAGGCGGCATTGAGGGAAGCCGTGGTGAAGATCCAAACCGACCGCGAGTTCGCTGACGACGCAACGAAGGTGTTCGGTTATGTGCCAACGTTCGACGCTGCCGCCGATCTCAGCCCCCGTTTGCGCAAGGCATTGAGTGCGCCGCCCGAAGCGAAGGCGTTCTTCGCTCGCTACATCGCGGAAGCGTCGAAGGCAAACGGACCCACCGAAGCGCGCAAGTAGGGAGGCATGAATGTTCCGGTTCGTGACAGCCTTGGCGCTTGGCAGCGGGCTTGTGCTCACCAGCGCCGCGCCGAGCGGCGCGCAAAGTTTTTACTCAGGTAAGCGGCTCACCATACTCATCAACTATGCATCAGGCGGCCCGGCGGACATCGAAGGTCGAGTCGTCGCCCGCCACCTCGGCAAGCACATAGAAGGTCAGCCGCAGATCGTCGTGCAGAACATGGATGGGGCCGGCGGGCTGATCGGCACCAACTACATCGGAGAAATTGCACCCAAGGATGGGACGATGCTCGGCCTGCTGACCGGCGTCGCATGGCCATACGCTTCTGAAACAAAGCCCCGCAAAGTCGATTTCAAACTCTACGAGTTCGTCGCCTACCAGCCGGGAACCACGGTCTACTTCATGCGAACGGACGTGAAGCCCGGCATAAAAAGTCCAGTAGATCTGGGGCGTGCCGAGGGTCTCGTCTCCGGCGGCTTGAGCGCTGAAAGCAGCAAGGATCTGCT
>CANJPN010000248.1 GCA_947475855.1 Bradyrhizobiaceae bacterium | reverse complement strand
GATGGCTCCTCCATTTGCCGTAAGGGGGCCGCGCCCGGTCGACATCGCGGCGGTGCCGCCCGCCAGTAGTAGCGGTTACGAGGTTCAGATCGGCGCGTTTGCAACCGCGGTCGAGGCTGACCGCGCGCTGGCGGCCGCTCGCAGCAGCGTTGGCGATCTGTTGCGGACGAGCCAGTCGCGAACGTTCGCCATAACCAAAGATGCGCGGCAGGTCTTTCGTGCGCGGTTCGTCGGGTTCGATTCACGGTCGGCTGCGTCGACGTGTGTGGAGATGCGCCGCCGGCAAATCGACTGCTTCGTGATGCGCTCGGAGTAGGCCGCGCCTTCAAGCGATCAGCTTGGGCCGGGGTAACGCATCGATGAGCCGCTCGAGCGTCTCTTTGCATGATGGGTCCCAGCATCCGTCGACGCGCGCTGGGCGGAAGTGGCGCTGGAAAGCGATGACCACGTATTGCGTTGTGATATCGAATTCGCCGGAAGACGAAATGCCGTAGCCGTACGCGGCGAGGCGCGTTTGCATCGCCCGGACGAGTTCGCCTTTGTCACCCAGACCCAGTTTCGCGCCTTCATCGGATGGGGGAACCGGCAGAACCCAGTGGCCGACGCCAGCCTCGGCCAGCCACCGCCAGTTGAATTTTTCGCCGGGATCGATCTTGCGGGCCGGGGCAACGTCGGAATGAGCCAGCACGCCGGCTGCCGGTATCTTGTGTCGCGTGATGATATCGAGGCAGAGATCGCGGACGGCTGCCATCTGAGGAACCGGGAAATCCGGATAGCCGCCGGCGTGGCCGGGGTTCTGAATCTCGATGCCGATCGAGGCCGAGTTGATGTCGGTCTCGCCAAACCAGGACGAGACGCCAGCCTGCCAGGCCCGTTTGGTCTCCGGAACCATCTGGGTGATGCGTCCGGCCTCATCAACGACGTAGTGGCACGAGACCTTGCCGCGCGGATCGGCGAGCACTTCGATCGAGCGTTCGACGGTAGGTAGTCCCGTATAGTGCAGGATCAGCAATACCGGCGTCAGTCCGCTCCGTCGGTCGTCGATATTCGGCGAGATCACCACATTCGAGACAAGCGGGCTGTCGGGTTTCAGCATGCGGCCACTTCCTTGAGCGCTGTTGCCCGTTTCCGCCGGGGTGCTCGCGGCATCATAGGTTGCGCTCCCGGGCGATTGTTTCCCATGCAGCATTGATGGCTGCGAGTTTGCGGTTCGCTATGTCCTGTAGTTCCTTGGGCAGGCCTTTGCCGGCCAGGGCGTCGGGATGGTTGCGGCGGACGAGATCCCGGTAGCGCGACTTCAGGGCCTCATCGGCCATGTCCCTTGCTACGCCGAGGACCTCGTAGGGATCGGCAGGATCCAGGACGAATCGCGCGCGGATGGCGCGATACTTTTCGGTCGAATAGTCGAAGATTGCAGCGACTTTCGCGAGGAAGGCGTCTTCGCCCTGGTGCAGGATGGCGTCAGCGCTCGCGACGTGCATGAGCGCCTCGAATACGTCGCGCAACAGGTCTGGCCGGTCGGCCAGTGATTTCTTCAGTTCGACAGCGTAGCTCTCGAAGCCGGCCGGGTCTTTGGCTGCCAGCCTGAACAGCCAGCGGACGTTGGCGGCTTCGTCAGGCTCGAAGCTGAACAAGCGCTCGAATGTCTCTTCCTCGATCCGGAGGGAGACGCCGTCGGCTATACTGAGCTTGGCGGAGAGCGCAACGACGGCGGCCGTGAAGGCAGCACTGTCCACACCCTGGCGCTGTTCCAAGCCGAGTGTGCTTCGGATCGCTTTGCTGAAGCGGTCCAGGGGGCTGCCTTCGGTTGAGCCGATGGCCTTGAGTATCGTCTGCCAGGGCATTTGACCGATCGACTGCGTTATGCGGAAGCGCGGTCCAGAGCCGCCGGTAAGGATTACCCGTGTTCGTGCGCCGATAGAAGTAAAATGCGGGACGAGGCGTCGGGGGGCTGCGCAGACTGACCAACGCCTTAGCAACGGATCACCCCGCGGCGATGTCCGCCTGCCCCTCGCCGAGCGGGCGGCAGGGGGTGGCAGGTGGGCCCAACAACGGAAGCCGCAACTAGCTTGGGTAATGCATTGTTCACGGACGTAATGGAGGGAAGGCCGACCGTTGCACCGGCCTGCTTAATCTTCTTTTGATGCGTCTTTCGTACCCTTTTCCTGCATTTCCCCTCCGTTCTGCGATGAGACTTTTCATGGAACGCTACGAATTCAGAGACGGCAGCTCGCAGAAATTCTGGGAGGTTGGCGTCGAGGCCAACACACTCACGGTTCGGTTCGGCAAGATCGGGACCAACGGCCAAGTCAAAACCAAAACCCTTGCCAGCATCGAAGCCGCTGAAAAGGAGCGCGCAACGCTCATCAAAGAGAAGACAGGGAAGGGTTATGTGTTGTGCGGACAGGAGCCGATTTCAACGGTCACGCCGCAGTCAGTCACCATGAGTCCAGAGGCCTTGTTGTTGGCGACAAATGGCGTGGTTGGCGGCCTTTTTCCGGTCGGCGGAACGGAGGCCGCAGTCTTTCTCGAATGTCTGAAGCACATGCACGCGCCGGGACTTTATCTGACCAGCAAAGCAGGCTTACAGACGCTGAACCGTTTGGGTGGACTTCCCTCCCTGCCAGCTGATCTCGACTGGCCGCTGCATCTCAGGACAAAGCGTCCCCTGCATTTCCTGGCACAGGTCGATCTCGGCGCGTTGCCGCCGCTCGGCGCTGAACGGTCCGGCAAGCCCGCAGGGCCAGGGTTGCCGTCTTCAGGCATGCTGTTCTTCTTCGTCGACATGGGCGGAGATTTTGGCAATGGCAAAGAGGGTACGCGCGTCCTTTACGCGCCTGCACCGGGCGCCGAGCGCGCGACACCTTCAGGGTTGCCGAATATCGGTCACGACAAAGGCAGCCTGACAGGCGAGCACGCTCTGAACGTCACGACTTTCGAGCCGCGCACATTGCAGCCATTTGCAGTCGACACATTTTACGACGTTGAAGACCTGGATGTCGACGATCTCGAAATTGATTTCGATGAAGACGACGGCGGCGTGAAGGCTTCCGCGAAGGCGCTGGCAAAATGGGCCGGTGGACAAGCCAAGGATTATGCCCGATTGCTCAAGGGCGCCGACATCGAGGAGTTCTGGGAAGGCTTCAACATGGGCGATATGGCAGCCGAAAACCTAAACGATGCTGGTCGCGCGCAATGGAGCAAATCTCTCCAGGACCAGTTGGAAAGTTCGGCCGACAAAGATGGCGATCGCGGCGCTTTTGGAATGCTCGGTGCGCCCATAGGCGGGTTCCACAACGCGATCGAAGCGCGGCAGAAGGGGTACGTGGCGCTCCTGGGCGTGCATGGTCACATGCTGACCCCATCCTATTATGACGATGGCGCCTTTCTGTTCTGCATCAAGCCTGACGATCTGGCAGCAATGCGTTTCGACCGCGCCTGGGCAACATCCGACCATTCCTAGTAGAAGTTCCGACGCGGCCGACGGGATCGATCATCGCTCCGTCCGCTTCCTGGGGCCGATCTGCCGCTCGGCGCGAAAGCTGCCTTACTCTCCGGGTCAAAAGCACGGCTCCCCAGAGTCCGTTCCCGACTTCTGCCTTGCCAAGCTGCGGACACGCACGGAGATGGCCATTCGCTGATCGAGCGGGAAATCTCTGCCTAGAGCAGTATCCGATCAGATGCGACCGCCACAGGTGTTCGACTGATCGGACAAAATGGCTCTAACGTTATGACTCTAAGCCATCTTTATCCGAACAGAGAATCGCGAAAACGATTCCGTCCGGTCGGATGATGCTCTAGGGCTTGCGGGAGAACGCGCCCTTCACGGTCGCCCGGTTGAGGACGCCCAGGCCGGCGCAGACGCTGAAATACAAGACGCCACCAGCGGTGACGAGTGCGGCGAGGGCTGGCCCGCTATGCAGGATCGGTGTGCCCGGCGCGAGCCAGGGGGCGAGCAGGTCGGCGCTGATCACCAGGCCGCCGCCCATCGCGAGTGCGGCCAGGATGATCCGGGGCAGGTTGCGTCTGGTCATGCCATCGAGCGCGAAATGCCCACGACCTGACAGCCCGCGCCACAAGAGCATCGCATTGAGCCAGCCGCCCAGCGTCGTCGCAACGGCGATTCCCAAGTGTGGGAGGAAGCCCAGCTCTCGGAAGACGAAGAACAGGGCAACGGAGCCGGCCGTGTTCGCGGTCAGGCTGACCGCGGCAAAACGCATCGGCGTCTTGGTGTCCTCGCGGGCGAAGTAAGATGGGGAAAGGACCTTGATCAGGACGAATGCGGGCAGTCCCAGCGCGAAGATCGACAGGGCCGAGGCGGTGGCGAACGTGTCCGACGGGCTGAACGCACCCCGCTCGAACAACACGCGCACGATGGGTGTTGCGATCACGGCCAGAGCGATTGCGGAGGGCACGGTCAGCAGCATCGCGAACTCGAGGCTGCGGTTCTGCGCGCGGCTGACGGCCTCCTCGTCATTCGCACGTAACGCTCGGCTGACCTCGGGAAGCAGGACGACGCCGATCGCGATACCGATGATGGCAAGCGGAAGCTCATAAACCCGGTCTGCATAGTAGAGCTGGGAAACCGCGCCGTTCTGCAGCGTCGCGATGATCGTACCGATGAGAATGTTGATCTGGGTGATGCCGCCGGCGATGACACCGGGGACGCCCAACGTCACCAAGCGTTTCACGTCGTCGTTCCATACGGGGCGAACGAGGCGGGGCATCACGCCGTTGCGATAGGCACCGTGCACCAGCAAGGCAAGTTGCAGGATGCCGGCGGCGAAAACACCCCAGGCCATGGCGTGTCCGGCGTTGGCGTCGTTGCGATAGCCGAGCGCCATGGCGATCAGGATAGCGGCGATCAGCGTGAGATTGAGGACGATCGAAACCGCCGAACTCTCGACGAACTTTTCGATCGAGTTCAGCACGCCCGACAGCAGCGCGACCAGCGACATGCACGTCAGGTAGGGAAACGCGATCTGCGTCAGCACGATCGCCAGATCGAACTTCTCCTTGTCGTTGGCGAAGCCCGGGGCAATGGCATGCATCAGCCACGGCATCGAGATCATCAGGATCGCAGAGAGCACGACGAGCACGAACAGCAGGCCCGACATCGCATCTTGCGCGAAGCGCACCGCTGCCTCGCGGCCTTCGACGACGAGCTTCTTGGAGAACAGGGGGATGAAGGCAGCATTGAATGCGCCTTCGCCGAACAGGCGGCGGAACAGGTTGGGGAACCGGAAGGCGACGAAGAAGGCGTCCGCGATGGCGCCGGAGCCGAGCAGACCGGCAACCATGATGTCGCGGATGAAGCCGAGGACGCGGCTGGCCATGGTTAGGCCGCCGACGGTGGCGAAGGCGCGATAGATTTTCATGGGATCGTGACGTAGCTGAGCCGGGGGGCCTCAGGCAAGGCCACCAATGGGGCTATCCTGACAGGGTCCATGAGGAATGCGGGCGGAAATGGCCGATGAGCGGCATTCTCGCTACTTCGTCGCGCTCTCCAGGATCGCCTTGGCACGTGCGATCACTTCGGGCGGAGTTGCCAGCACGGTGGCCACGATCTTCTCGGCATCGGGGCCCGTGGACGGGCTGATGTCGATCTGGGCCTTTTCGGCTTCGGCGAGGAAAGCCTGGTCCTTCATCGTGGCGTCGAACGCCTTGCGCAGTGCCGCGAGACGCTCCGGGGGCACATCTGGCGTCGTCACGTAGGCGCGCGACAGCGGCACGTCGGCGGACAAGAAATAGAGGACCTGCCGGTCGGCTTCGTTCTTGGCGAGTTCCATCAACAAGGGGACGTCGGGCAGCTCGGGGTGCCGCTTCAACGCGATCTGGACGAGATGGTGGACCTTGCCGTCGCGCAGCCAGTCCGGCTTCGTCGCTTTCCATGCCGCGAGAGAATTCGAGCCGCGGCCACCGACCTCGCCGCGTTCGATCGCCATGTTGACGTTGTTGCCGCCGGGATAGCCCGCGACGATCTTGAACTTGGTGCCGGTCAGGACATTCAGCGCGTGCGGGTAGTAGACGGAACTCGTGGCGACGCCGGGGGCGCCGACGACGAGTTCGCGCGTGTAGACCTGTTCGATCCTGGTGATGCCCGTGGTGTGCCAGGCGCTGATGAGATTGGGGCTGTCCGTCGAATTGCCGATCCAGCCCAGCTTGGTGACATCGTATTTCACGCCGATACCGCCGATCGCCTGATGAGCCGCCATGTTCTGCATGATCGCGTGAAGGACTGTGCCGTCGCGCGGGGCGACGCCGGCGATGTAGTTAGCGGCCTGGACGCCGACGGCGCCAGGCATGTTCGAGGGGACGATGTTGGGCTCGCCGGGGATGTGGCGGGACATATGGCGGGAGATCAAGCGCGCCCGCGTGTCGTAGTCGCCGCCGGGCGCCGTCGCGACGATCATCTGCATGGTTTTGCCACGGTAGAAGTCGGCGACCGGATCGGCTCGTGTGACCGAAGGCAGAAAGAGGAGAGCGCCGGCTAGTGTGCCCAGGACCGGCCGCGATGCAATGCGGTTCGACATGCGTCATCTCCTCCTGTCGGCGTTTCCCATTCTGCGGTGGGCTCGACCGTTCAGGCAAAGGGAGCGGCAACGCGGCACGAGGTCAAGTGCCGAATAGCGAGCCGTATGTTTCGTGGATCACGTGCAGGCCGATCATCACGGTGAGCGCGCCGATCGAGCCCTGCAGGACGCGATTGGCGACCGTCAGCGAATTGGCGGTCCAGGTGAGCGGCACAGCAATCACGGCACTGAGGGCGGCCATGCCGACGACCGAGCCCAGGCCGAACAGCAGCACGTAACCAATGCCGGCCAGTGGATCCTCGATGCTCGACGCGGCCAGCACCACGAGCGCCGCAGAGCCGGCCATACCGTGCATCGTGCCGATGAGCAGCGTCCGCCACGGGATCGTTTCGGGATGATCGTGGTCGTGCGTGCTTTGCCGATGATGGATGTGTGCGTCGTGCTGGTGGCTGTGGGCGTGCAGATGCTTGGTGCCGTCGGCGTGGCTGTGCGTGCCGAAGTGCACCCGTTCCTTCCAAAGCCGCCACAGCACGTGTGCGCCAAGCCCGACCAGCATGACGCCGACGCCGAATTCCAAGCGCTCGGCGATCCTGTCGTCCAGGCGCGTCTTCAGCAGGATGCAGCCGCCCGCGACGACCAGCAGGGTGATCGTATGGCCGATACCCCACACCGCGCCGTGCCAGGAGATGCTGCGCAGCCCCTTGCGGCGGCTGACCACGCTCGAAACGGCGGCGACGTGATCGGCTTCCAGGGCGTGCTGCATGCCGAGAAGAAGTCCCATTCCCAGTACGGATAGCAGCACGTGTGACCCCGATTCAAACCGAGCCCTGCCTGGGCGCCGGCCGAGGCCGAGGCGGATGGAGGACGGTCAAGGATGTGTGTGACCCGGCCGGATTGGCCGGGTGAGCGATGCCATTTCTAGTGTTCCGGCTCCGACATTTGCTTCCCACCGCAGCTTGGTAGCGAGCAAATGTCGGACCCAAGAGGAACACTAGTAACATGATGATTCTAGTGTAGCTTTTGCATCTGACATTTGGTTCCGAGGTCAGCTACGAACGGGTACCAAATGTCAGATGCGCTACACTAGTTGATCGGGGCGGGCAGGCAAGGGCCATTCCGGTTCGCAAGTGGCGAGTTGGATGAAGTCCGTGGCGGGCTTGTACGGGTTGAGGCGGGCTCCGGCCTGGGATTGCCGGTCTTGCCTGTGGGTCAGAGCGGACGGCTCAGGCAGTCTTCGGGCGTCGATAAGTCGTCGGCTCGGAGGCCATATGAGCGGGTACCAGGGTGTTTTGGCGAGGCGATACAAGGCAGGTGCGGCGGCCTCGAGCGGGACGTCGGACTGGCCCGTCCTGGCCCGGTTCGTCGAGCGGGAAGCCGGCATCGCCGAATGGGCCGCGCGCCGCCGGGATACCTTGTGCCTCTACGAATTCGTTCGCTTCGGCGTGAAGCAAGCATGGGCATGCCTGTTCGCGGCTTTGATGCTGAGCCTGATCATCGGGACGTGGGCACTCTATCCGAAGGGCGCCTGGCTCGCCCGCTACGACTTCCTCGTGTTGGCGGCGGTCGCGATCCAAGCCGTGATGTTGTGGGCACGACTCGAGACGCTCGAGGAAGCGCGCGTGATCCTCGTGTTCCACCTCGTCGGCACGATCATGGAGATCTTCAAGACGTCAATGGGTTCTTGGATCTATCCGGAGGAAAGCATTCTGCGGATCGGTGGCGTGCCGCTGTTCACGGGGTTCATGTACGCGGCGGTCGGCTCGTTCATGGTCCGCTGCTGGCGGCTGTTCGACTTCCAGTTCACACGGCATCCGCCGCTGTGGGCGCTGGGCGTGCTGTCGGTCGCGATCTACGTCAACTTCTTCACGCACCATTTCTTCTGGGACGTGCGCCCTGCATTGATCCTTGCCGCCGTGCTGCTGCTCGGCCCCGGCGTGATCCACTACAAGATCTGGCGCGTGCACCGGCGCATGCCGCTGTT